>JALZID010000058.1 GCA_030860485.1 Pseudomonadota bacterium
GAGGCGCTGAACGGGCACTGTAAGACCGGAAAGGTCCCACCCTTGTGGGACGGGCGCGCCTCCGAGCGCATCGTCGAGCTGATCACGAACCAGGTCTAACGCGGATCGATGCGACGTGCGGATGTAGCCGGGATGCGGCAGCGCCTGGGACCGTCCCACGGGGCTATAGGGACATGAGTGCCTGCGGGCGGATACCGCCACATGACGGTTTCCATATGAGCCCCGAGGCATTCCGCTAGTACACTGGTGCGGTCACTTAAGGATAAGGATAGGACATTCAATCCGGTTTCGCGACAGTCCTTTGCGGGGACGCGGGTCCGGTGTGTCAAAGCGGTAGCCTCGTGAAACCGTCCCGCCTCGGCCTCGGTGCCTTCGACAGCGCGGTGGTGAGAAATGCGGGCTAGGCGCTGTGGCTGAGATCGGCCGCGCGCTCCTCTGTGACGATCATCTCCGGGGGAAAGTCGCAGCGGAACAGGCTGCCTTTGCCGAGCGTGCTGTCGATGTAGAGCTGCGCACGGTGGCGCTTGAGCACATGCTTGACGATGGCGAGCCCGAGCCCGGTGCCGCCGCTGTCGCGCGAGCGGCCCTGGTCCACGCGATAGAAACGCTCGCTGAGCCTCGGGATGTGGTGGGCCGGGATGCCGATCCCGGTGTCGGAGATGGCCAGGTGGGCGCCCTCGGCATCCCGGTACCAGCGGATGCGGATCACGCCTCCCTCGCCGGTATAGCGCACGGCATTCACCACGAGGTTCGAGAACGCGCTGTAAAGCTCGCTCTGGGCCCCCAGAATACGGAGCGTCGTATCGATCTCCAGGGCGTAGAGGTGACGCACGCCGCCTTCCACCGTCTGGGCCTCCTGGTAGATCTCGGACAGGAGCTCCGCGACGCACACCGGTTCGGGCCGCGCGACCCCGTCGTCCTGCTCGAGCCTCGACAGGTACAGCAGGTCTTCGATGATGCGCTGCATGCGCTGGGTCTGGGACTCGAGTTGGGCGATCACCGGGCTCCAGGGCTCCGGGCAGCGGGCGTGGTCCCCTGCCAGGGCCTCGAGATAACCGCGGATCACCGTCACCGGGGTCCGCAGCTCGTGCGAGACATTGGCGACGAAGTCGCGGCGGATCTGGTTAGCGCGATAGAGTCGGGTGACGTCGCGGGCCATCATGAGGGTCTGGGCCTCTCCGAAGGGCATCACGTCGATGCTGAGAAAGCCCTCGGGGTTCACCGGCGAGGGCAGTTCCAGGCTGCGCAGCTCGCGGCGCTCCTTGATGAGCTTGAAGAGCTCGTAGAGGGCCGGCTCGCGGACCAGGTTGGTGATCCGCTGGCGCGCGTCCTGGGGCCAGCGCACGCCGAGGTGCTCCGCGGCGGCATCGTTGGCCCACTGGATCTCGTCATCGGGACCGAGCACCAGCGCGGCGTCGCGCAGCGCGGCGGTGGCCTGCCGGAACCGCTTGAGGTAGGTGGCGAGCTGCTTCTTGCGCCGCTTCTCGCGGTTACGCAGCCAGTCGATGCTGCGGCACACCTCTTCGAAGACCCCGGGCGAGTCCGGCGCCTCGACCCGCCTGCGGTGCCGGATCCAGAGCGAGAGTCGGACGAGGTTGCGCCATTGCCAGTAGCAGTAGAGGAGCGCGCCCAGCCATAGCCCGAGGAACACATGACCCACGGCGGCCCCCGCGAGTACGGCGGCCGACGACAGCCCGAGGAACCGCCAGATGTCTCGACGCATCACCGGCGCCTCAAGAGCGCGAGGTCCTTTACTGATTGGAGAAGCGATAACCGACGCTGCGCACGGTCTGGATCATCTGGTCATATCGGTGGGGCGCCAGGACCTTCCGCAGCCGCCGGATGTGCACGTCCACGGTGCGCTCCTCAATATACACGTTGCTGCCCCACACCTGATCGAGGAGTTGGCTGCGGGTGTACACGCGCTCCGGGTGCGCGATGAAGAAATGCAGGAGGCGAAACTCCGTGGGGCTCAACGGCAGCGGGACGCCACGTGCCAGGACCCGGTGGGTCTTGGTATCGATGCGCAGGCCGTTGATCTCGACGGCCTCGCCCTCCACTTGCTCCTGCGCGCTGCGCCGCAGGACGGCCTTGATGCGCGCCACCAGCTCGCGGGTCGAGAACGGCTTGGTGACGTAGTCGTCGGCGCCGATCTCCAGGGCCCGGACCTTGTCTCCCTCCTCCCCGCGGGCCGTGAGCATGATGATGGGCAGGATGCGCGTGCGCGGATCGCGCTTGAGCCGGCGCGCCAGATCCACGCCGCTGACACCGGGGAGCATCCAATCGAGCAGCACGAGGTCCGGTGTCTCCCTGGCGATGGCCAGCTCGGCCTTCTCGGCATCCGCCACCTCCGAGCACGCGAAGCCGGCCCCCGTCAAGGCGAAGCCCAGCATCTGCCTGAGCCCCGGCTCGTCGTCGACGATGAGGATCCTTTCGGTCATGAGCACCCTCTCAGGAGCGGGTCAGGCCAGCCATTAGAGGTCAGTCGTGTGACAGCGGTGTGACGGATCCGCGCATGCAAGCGCTTCCGGCACGCTGGCCGGCGCCGAATTCATGGAACTGTAACGAGACCGTCACCGAGTGGCAATGATGCGGTTATAGCCTTCCCGTCGTTTCCCCGCTACGCCTAGCAAGCAGGAGGTGGCGAGCACCACGCACAGGAACCGCAAGTGTAGGTTTCCTACAACGGGAAACGCCGGGCCCAGCCGGTCATCCACCCGGCTTATGAACCCGCTGCCGTGCTCGCGTCCCAGGAGGAGTTCGCAAGGGGCCTCGCCGGAGGAAATAACGCACCCGGCCCGGGGAACTCTCATGGGCCGGGGCGCATCACGCAATCCATTTGGGAGGGGTCATTGTGAATTACAGACGCATCACGCAACTAGGCACGGCGCTCGCCGTTGCCGAGGCGCTCTGCACGCCGGGCGCCCGGGCCGCCAACGACGCCATGATCGAGTTGCTCAAGGTACTGAAAGACCAGGGGACGATCACCCCGGAGGTCTATGAACAGCTCAAGGGTGCGGCCCAGGCCGATGACGAACAGAAACACGGCCGGTCAGTCCGAGATCAAGCTGCCGAGACCCTGCCCAAGGTCGAGACCAAGGAAAAACTCGAGATCTCAACACCGGATGGCGCCTTCAAGTGGAGGATTGGGGGGGCGCCTCCACACGGATGCGGCTTTCTACAACAACGATACCGGGACCGGCGACACCACGACCCTCGCCAGCGGTGCCGACTTCCGGCGCGCCCGCTTGGCGCTCGAGGCCACCTTGTATCGCAGTTGGCAGCTCAAGCTCGAATACGACTTTGCGGGGGTCGCTGACGTTCGATGAAGGTATACGGGATGCCTATCTCCGCTATCTATACACGGCGGGTTGGCCCCTTTCTATCACCGTGGGCCAATTCAAAGAGTACCTCGGGCTCGAGAGCATCACGAGCTCCAACGACATCAGCTTCATCGAGCGGGCCTTGCCGTCCCGGACGTTCAACGAATATCGCCGGGGCCGGCGGCGGACGCCGACTCGGGGTGGGAATAAACACCTTTGGCCACAATGTCTGGACGGCCTCGGCGGGGATCTTCGAAGGGCATAGTCGGCAAGGGGGGCATCGGGGCCTGGGAGCTGCTGGCGCGCTACAGCAGCCTGGACCTGAGCGACGAGGACGTGGACGGTGGCGAGGAGGATAACGTTACCGTAGGAATCAACTGGTACCCGACCCCCAACTTCAGGTTCATGGCCAACTACGTGAGGGTCCTGGACCTCGAGGGTGGCGATTTCGACGGTGCAGAGCCCGATGCCTTCCTGCTCCGCGCCCAGGCCTACTGGTAGTCCCCTCCCCCGACGAGCGCCAAACCGCTTCCCCCAGACCTTCGCCCCACCCTCGCGGTGGGGTTTTTTTGTCTGGGGGTCCTGAGGGCCGCCGTGGCAGCCCTATCTCGATCCGGTGTGAGGCCCCGTGCCGGCGAGCCGCGGGACCCGCGCAGCGGGTCTGGCATGGGTTTGCCCATTGGTCGGCCCCGGTGCGGCGCGTCTGCCGGTGTTTACCGGGCGGTGATACGCGAGCCGGGGCGGGGTGCTCGCGTGGGCGGCTCGAGCGGGGGCCGTCGAGCCCCTTGCATTCGACGCAACCCCGAGGCTTCCGGTGCCGATAAAGCTGTTGTATTATGATGCCTGATCGGTTAAAGTCTGTTGTGCTACCGCAACTCTGGAGGGGGGGCATGATCAAACAACGCACGCTCAAGAACTGCATCAAGGCCACGGGGGTAGGGCTGCACTCGGGGAAGAAGGTGCTGGTCACCTTGCGTCCGGCGCCGGCCCACAGTGGCATCGTGTTCCGTCGCGTCGATGTGACGCCCGCGGTCGAGATCCCGGCGCGCGCCGAGAACGTAGGCGACACGCGGCTTTCGACCAGCCTCGCCAGGGGTGAGGCGCGCATCGCGACCGTCGAGCACCTGCTGTCGGCCTTCGCGGGTCTCGGGATCGACAATGCCTATGTCGATGTCAGCGCCCCCGAGGTGCCGATCATGGACGGCAGCGCCGGTCCGTTCGTGTTCCTTATCCAGTCGGCCGGCATCGAAGAACAGTCGGCCCCCAAGCAATTCATGCGCATCAAGCGACCGATGGCCGTCGAGGACGGCGACAAATGGGCCAGACTCGAGCCTTTCGACGGCTTCAAGGTGTCGTTCTCGATCGATTTCGACCACCCCCTGTTCGACGAGACCATCAAGTTCGCCGAAGTGGATTTCTCCACGACTTCTTTCGTGAAAGAGGTCAGCCGGGCACGCACCTTCGGCTTTCTCAAGGAGGTCGAGATGCTGAGGGAGAAGGACCTGGCGCTCGGCGGCAGCCTGCAGAACGCCGTGGTCATCGACGATTATCGGGTGCTCAACGAAGACGGGCTCCGCTACGAGGACGAGTTCGTCCGGCACAAGATCCTGGACGCCATCGGCGATCTATATCTCCTGGGCCACAGCCTAATCGGGGCGTTTCGCGGCCACAAGTCCGGGCACGCCTTGAACAACCGCCTGCTGCGGCGGCTCCTGGCGGACAAGAGCGCCTGGGAACTGGTGGATTATCGCGACGAGGTCGAGCTGCCGCTGACCTTCCTGCGCCCCCTGCCGGCGCACTGAGGTCCTGGTCTAACCCGACCCATGCCTCGACAGATTCAATAGCACCGTCCTCAAGCGCGCATCCCCGCAGCTGTCTGCCGCTTGGCGCAAATAGTCGGACACCGGTCGGGAGAGGGCGGTCCCCGCGCGCCTGACGGATGGGGCGCCCGTTACGATGTAAAGGGCGCCGGGCATCAGGACCCTGACCCGTATCGCCCGTACCGCGGCCGCCCCCGGCCGTCCGGCCAGACGCTCGATCAATACCGGGGCGACGTAGCGCAGGCGCGCGGCCCATACCGGGGAGTCGGCAAATAGGGTGAGCGTGCCGGCCGTGAGCCGACCGATCCGCCAATGGGCGCGCAAATCATCCGGCATGGCGGCCTGGATCAACGCGTCGAGCCGTCTTAGGAGCAGGAGCTCCGGAAACACCCCCGCGTCTCCGGCCGCGGCCTTCACGATCTCACCGATCGCGACTGGGCCGATCCCGAGCGGGCCGCCGCGCTCCGGTGCCCCTCGCTCATGAGCGAATCGCGCCATTGAAACCGTAGTATACTGCGCGCGCCGTCCGCTTCGTCCCTTCTTCGTCCCGCATGCCTTCTGTCAACGTCGCCGGACTCCTGCGCCGCGTCTTCGGCAGCCGCAACGATCGGTTGCTCAAGCGCATGGCCAAGACCGTCGAGCAGATCAATGCCCACGAGCCCCAGTGTGCGGAGCTTTCGGACGAACGGATCGCGGCCAAGACCGGAGAGTTTCGCGATCGTTATGCCGGTGGCGAGACGCTCGACGAGCTCCTGCCCGAGGCCTTCGCCGTGGTGCGCGAGGTCGGCAAGCGCGCCCTCGATATGCGTCATTTCGACGTGCAACTCATCGGCGGGATGGTGTTGCACTCGGGCAAGATCGCGGAGATGCGGACCGGCGAGGGTAAGACCTTGGTCGCCACGCTCGCCGCCTATCTGAATGCCTTGACCGGACTCGGGGTCCACATCGTCACGGTCAACGATTACCTGGCGCGCCGCGACGCGCAGTGGATGGGCCGGATCTACGAGCGCCTCGGCATGAGCACCGGCGTGATCGTGCCCGGGCTCAACCAGGCGGAACGGCAGGCGGCCTACGCCGCGGATATCACCTACGGGACCAACAACGAGCTCGGCTTCGACTACCTGCGCGACAACATGGCGTTCCAGAGCCGCGATCGGGTACAGCGCGGCCTCCACTTCGCGATCGTCGATGAGGTCGATTCGATCCTGATCGACGAGGCGCGTACGCCCCTCATCATCTCGGGAGCCACGGACGACCATTCGGACCTGTATGTCCAGGTCAACCGGTTGATCCCGGGACTCGACCTACAGCAGGAAGAAGAGGGCCCCGGCGATTATACGCTCGATGAAAAGGCGCGCCAGGTATACCTGACCGAGCAAGGCCACGCGCGCATCGAGGAGCTTATGGTCCAGGAAGGGCTCATCGCGGAAGGCGAGAGCCTCTACAGCGCGGGCCACATCGGCCTCATGCACCATGTACACTCGGCCCTGCGGGCACACACCCTGTACAAGCGCGACGTAGACTACATCGTCCGCAACGGCGAGGTCGTCATCGTCGATGAATTCACCGGCCGCACCATGCCCGGCCGGCGCTGGTCCGAGGGCCTCCATCAGGCCGTCGAGGCCAAGGAGGGCGTGGCCATCCAGCAGGAGAACCAGACGCTCGCGTCGATCACCTTCCAGAACTATTTCCGGATCTATCGCAAGCTCTCGGGCATGACCGGCACCGCCGATACCGAGGCCTACGAGTTTCAGCAGATCTACGGGCTCGAGGTGGTCGTGATCCCGACCCACATGCCGATGATCCGCGAGGACTTTGGCGATGTCGTCTATCTCACCCAGCCGGAGAAATTCCAGGCCCTCCTGGACGACATCAAGGACTGCCATACGCGCGGCCAGCCGGTCTTGGTCGGGACCGCCTCGATCGAGACCTCGGAGTACGTCTCGGACCTCCTCGAGAAAGCCGGGCTCGCGCACCAGGTCCTGAACGCCAAGTTTCACGAGAAGGAAGCCCATATCATCGCCCAGGCCGGGCGCCCCGCGGCCATCACCATCGCCACCAACATGGCCGGGCGCGGCACGGACATCGTGTTGGGTGGCGGGCTCGGCGAGGAATTGAAGGCGCTCCAGTCCGCCGACGAGGTGAGCGTCGCGCGCCTCAAGGCCGACTGGCAGAAACGCCACGAGCAGGTGGTGAGTGCCGGGGGCCTGCACATCATCGGGACCGAGCGCCATGAGTCGCGGCGCATCGATAACCAGCTCCGTGGCCGTTCGGGCCGCCAGGGCGACCCGGGGTCGAGCCGCTTCTACCTTTCGCTGCAGGACAACCTCATGCGCATCTTCGCCTCCGAGCGCGTGTCGAGCCTCATGCAGAAGCTCGGCCTCGAAGAGGGCGAAGCGATTGAGCACCCGTGGGTGACGAAGGCGATCGAGAACGCGCAACGCAAGGTCGAGGCGCGCAACTTCGATATCCGCAAACAGCTCCTGGAATACGACGATGTCGCCAACGATCAGCGCAAGGAGGTCTATGAGCTGCGCAACGAGATCATGGATTCCTCCGATGTCTCCGACAACATCCAGGCGATCCGGCGCGACGTGGTGAGCGGGGTCATCGATACCCATATCCCACCGGGGAGCATCGACGAGCTGTGGGACATCGCGGGCCTCGAAGACGGCATCGAGCGCGATCTCGCGCAGAAGCTGCCCGTAGCCGAGTGGCTCAAACAGGACGAGGGTATCGATGAGGACGCCTTGCGGCCGAAGATCCTCGCTGAGATCGAGACGACCTATACCGCCAAAGAGAACGTCGCCGGGGCCGAGGTCATGCGCCACTTCGAGAAGGCCATCCTGCTCCAGACCCTGGACGCCCACTGGAAGGAGCACCTCGCGGCCATGGATCATCTCCGCCAGGGGATCCACCTGCGCGGCTATGCGCAGAAAAACCCCAAGCAGGAATACAAGCGCGAGGCATTCGAGATGTTTCACCAGATGCTGGATGGCATCAAGCGGGAGGTGATCGGCGTCTTGTCGCGGGTCCAGGTGCGGGCCGAATCGGACGTGGAGGCGGTCGAGCGGAAACGCCGCCAGACCGCCCCAGTCGAATACAGCCATGACGCGGCCCAGAGCCCGCTCGATACCGAGGCCGGGTCTCGGGAGGCGCCAGAGGCCCGGCCTACCCCCTATGTGCGCGGAGACAAGATCGGCCGCAACTCCCCCTGCCCCTGCGGCTCGGGAAAGAAATACAAACAGTGCCACGGACGGCTCGCGTAACGCGCATGCAGGGCGTGACGGCGCCTTTCGCCGTCTCCGGCATCCGCTGGGGTAGCGTCTGTGCGGGGGTGCGCCGGCTGGACCGCGACGACCTCGCGGTCATGGCTATCGCCGACCGTTCCACCTGCGCGGCGGTGTTTACCCGGAACCGGCTCCCCGCCGCCCCCGTTACCTTGGCCCGCGAGCATCTCGCACTCACCCCCCCGCGCTTCCTGCTCGTCAACTCCGGGAACGCCAACGCCGGGACCGGCCCTCCGGGCATGCGCGATGCGCTCGCCACCTGCCGGGCGCTCGCCGTGTGCGGCGGCTGCGCCACCGAGGCGGTCCTGCCGTTTTCGACCGGGGTCATCGGCGAGCCCCTGCCCGTCGCGCGCATCACCGAGGCGCTTCCCCGTGCCTTGGAGGCCCTGGCCGATGACGGCTGGGCGGGCGCGGCCCGTGCCATCATGACCACCGACACGGTGCCCAAGACGAGCGCCGTCACGGTATCGATCGGCGGCACACCGGTCACGGTCACCGGGATCGCCAAGGGCGCCGGCATGATCGCGCCCGATATGGCGACCCTGCTGGCGTTCGTCGCCACCGACGCGGCGGTGTCTCGTCCGCTCCTCGATGCCTGCCTCGAGCATGCGGTCGCGCAGAGCTTCAACCGCATCACGGTCGATGGCGACACCTCGACCAACGATGCCTGCGTCCTGGTGGCGACCGCTCGCGCCCCGGCGCAACCGATCACGGAGCCGGTGGGCGAGGCGTATCAGGCATTCCTGTCGGCCGTCACAGATGTGTGTCGGACCTTGGCTCACGCCATCGTCCGGGACGGCGAGGGGGCGACCAAGTTCGTGACCATCAACGTCACGGGGTGCCCAGGCGAAGGCGCGGCGCTCGAGATCGCACGCGCCGTCGCCAACTCGCCCTTGGTCAAGACGGCGCTCTTCGCCTCGGACCCGAACTGGGGCCGGATCCTCGCCGCCGTGGGGCGGGCCGTGTCCCCCGACATCGACGCCGAGCGGCTCACCATCCGCCTCAACGGCCTGTGCGTGTTCCGAGACGGCGCACGGGCCGCGGGGCTGACCGAGGAAGACGCGCGGGCGGCGATGGCGGTCCCCGAGATCGTCATCGCCATCGATGTCGGCAGCGGCCGCCACGCCGCCACGGTCTGGACCTGCGATCTCTCCTACGACTACGTCCGCATCAACGCCGAGTACCGCAGCTGATCCCGAGACGACCCTCGGGAGCGGCAAGCCGCCCGATGGCGTTCTTCATATCGCCGTCGGCGTCCTCTGCAACGACCGCGACGAGGTGCTGATCGCCCAGCGGCCGAAGGGGCGACACCAGGGGGGGCTCTGGGAGTTCCCGGGCGGTAAGGTCGAGCCGGGCGAAGACGGGCGCGCGGCCTTGCGGCGCGAGCTTCGCGAAGAGCTCGGCATCGAGATCACCATCGCCCGACCGCTCATCCGGGTCCGACACCGCTACGCCGACCGAAGCGTGCTTCTCGATTGCTGGCGCGTGAGCCGCTGGGGAGGCGAGGTTCATGGACGGGAGGGCCAGCGGGTCGCGTGGGCGCGGCCGGAGGCGCTCGACGAACGGCGTTTTCTGCCGGCGGACAAGGCCATCCTCACCGCCGCACGCCTGCCGGCGATGTACCTCATCAGCCCGGAGCCCGGCCCCGATCTCGACGCCTTTCTCGCGACGCTCGATGCGCGCCTCGGGGGCGGCCTGCGCCTCTTCCAGCTGCGCTGCCGGGAGATCCCATTGCCGCGGTACCGAGTCTTGGTTCGAGAGGTCCGAGCCCTCTGTGAGCGATACGGCGCCCGGCTGCTCTTGAACAGCGCCCTCGGCGAGGCGCTCTCCGCTGAGGCGCACGGGCTGCACCTGACGAGCACGGACCTCCGCGCGCTCAAGAGGCGCCCGCTGGGACGCGACTGGCTCATCGCCGCCTCTTGCCACGACGCCGCAGAGATCGAACAGGCCGCGCGCCTCGCCCTCGACTTCATCGTCCTCGGCCCGGTCCTGTCCACCCCCGCCCACCCCGACGCCTCTACCCTCGGCTGGACGGGCTTCACAAACCTCGTGCGGCGCGCCCCCCTGCCGGCCTATGCCCTGGGCGGGCTCGGACCCGCCCATCTCCCCCTCGCATGGCACTCCGGCGCCCAGGGCATCGCGGCGATCCGGGGGCTCTGGGGCGGGCTCGGCGGGGGAGGATAGGAGATTCAACGCCCGTTGGTAATCGGCAATGCTTCGTCGGACGGGGCGGATGGGGATGTGTCGCTGAAAGCTGTCCGGAGGTGGACGTAGACCTCGGCCTGGAAACCCGTACTGAAGCGCGGCGAGGATCTGCGCGTACTCGTCGACCGGCGACATTCCCATGCGAGATGTTGTATGGTACCGGTGCCGGCTCTTGGGCGGTCGCAAGCACACCATTCGAGCGGCAGACAACGCCGCCTATCGGGATTTAACCAGGAGGGTCCTCTGCCGGCGCGGCAGCAGCTTCATTAGGCGTCTCCTGTTCTGAGTTCGAAGCATCCGCCCGGCAGCCCGAGCCAACCTGGGCAGAACCGGCCCTTTCGCCCTCAAGAACCTCTCGCTTTAAGACCTCCGACTCTAGAACACTTCTGACCTCGTCACACTCGATTCGGACGTCAGGCGATAACCGGCGTACCTCTCTCCGGAGGAGTTCCAGAACCGGGTCGCTGAGGATTAAGGCTCCGAGCGTGAGGCTCAAGGCCCGTCGTTGAGTGTGATATTCGCCAAGGTGCGCGTTTTCCCAGCCCTCCTTAGCGAGGAGACCAACGAGATCGATGTGGTTGGAGCTGCGAGGATTCATCGCCAGCAGATCCAATTCAACGACGAACTCCTGTTCAATCGGCTCGGAGAAGCAGACTTTGTAAACCTTCCAGACGATTCCGTTGGTAAGCGTTACCCATTCGCAACCTTGGTTGGCCGCATAGTCCACTGCCTTAACGTATTGCTCTTTCAAATCCAAACCGATGGCCTTCACCTCGATTAGAACGGCCAACGTACCGTCAAGCTTGATAGCCAGGTTACAGAAGGTTCCGCGGATCATGTGCTCCGACGTAATCTCCGTGAATTTATCGTAACCAAATACCTCCTGGAGGAGGTCCGTGACGATGATCACGGTGTCTGATTCGTTCACGTCGCGGGCCTTCGCCGACGCGAGAATGGGCTGGAAGCGCTTGATACCGGCGCCGATGCGATCTACTGCCTTCTTGGAAAGTTTCGGCATTTAGCGCTGCCCGCCTTACCAATTTGAACCAGAAGAGGGATCAATCGGGCCGTGGAGCGCCACCCGGAGCGCCTGTCCCTGCCCTATTCCTGTCAGTGGCGCCGGGCTGGAACGCCGCACTTCCCAGAAGGCCAGCGGTACCCGGTCCTTGGACAACCAGATCACGTTCAACATTGCTGTCCGCGTTAGGCCGTGTACGGCCTATGTTAGTGACCTGCGGGTCAAGGTCGCTGCAACGGGTTTGCACGCCTACCCGGATGTGGTGGCGCTCTGTGCGAGGCGATCTTTGACGACAGCGTCATGGAAACCCTCCTCAACCCTGCGGTGATTATCGAGGTGCTCTCGGTGTCTACCGAGGCCTATGACCGCGGCGAGAAGTTTGCTCACTACCGGCGCCTCCCCACTCTGACCGACTACGTCCTGATCGCAGAGGACAAGCTGCGGGTCGAGCACTACGTTCGGCAGGACCGGCAATGGGTCCTGTCGGAGGCCGACGACTGGAACGACACCATCGACTTGACCTCCATCGGTTGCCGGTTGGCGCTGCGCGACATCTACGACAAGGTGAATTTTCCTCAAGGGGATACGGCTGCCGGGACGCCGATGGTAAACGCGCCCGATCGGCGCGGCGCATGATCATGCCCTCGCGTCCCGCGCAGTCCCAGGGAGTATTGGCGATCGGCGGATCAGCCTGCCGCGGTGCTCGTCGGGCATGCCCCGGGGGTCATGTACAACAGGTAGTTCCCCATGCCGTGGTTGAGATTGGGGTTGTCGAGCGGGCGATGGTAGACCATCGAGATCTCATAGTCGTGCCGGCTGCTGACAGTGAACCCCTGGGCGTTTTTGTAGACCTGGTGCGGTTCGAATTCGACGAAGGTGCCGTCGGCTTCGACATCGGGGACCGTGCGCAGCAGGGTCCTGTTTTCGGTCTTGTCCTCCAGGGCGATCATCAGGAGCTGGTCATGACCGTGGGGGTAGGCAAACTTCACACACCCGTCTTGGTTGAATTTGAGCGGGGCCTTGGAGACGTTCAGGCCGCGCTCGATTGCGATCCCCTCGTCGGTCTCCCCGGGTAGGCGGTCCTTGAACTTGCTGTAACAGACGACGTTGACGCCGACCTGATAGACATCCATCTCCGCGACCTTGGCGCCCTCGGGCGCCATTTCCATGGTGAAGCGCGCCATCACCTCCTTGGTCGGCGGCACGCCGTGGTAGAGCGCCAGCACCGCCATGAGGGCCTTGCCCTTCTCGAGCTTGACCCCGTAGCCCTCGGGGAACCGCGTCTCGGTCATCTCCAGACCGGCGCCCGCGAAGAACAATGGCTCGCCGGGACAGGACACGCTCTGCTTGTCGTTGTTGATCATGAGGATGTGGTGCAGATACTGGCGCGGCAGCGGTTTTCCGTCCTTGGTATACACCTCGGACTTGTAGCCCACCATGTACATGTCCTTGGGTAGTTTGAAGAAATGATGCGGCAGGCTGGCCGCGAGGTCGCCGGCATGGGGCGCGGGAGCATCCACCGGACCGAAGGTCACGAAGACCTTGTTTCCCTCATAGGTGACCTCGGTCTTGGGCTGTGCATTCAGTGTCGGAATGGCCGGCTCATGGCCTTCGTGCCGGCTCTCAGCCCCGGCGCATGCCGGCCCCATGATCCCGAGCAGCATCGTAATCAAGGTACGCTTCATGTCTCCTCCCCTGGTCGAACTCGGAAAGTCTTTATCAGTCACAGGCCTACTGGGCGACCTCCACGACGCGTCGGTGGGGCCGTTGCCGACCCCGGTCCTCGGGTTCAGGAGCCCGGTTGAGTTCTAGGCACGCGTTTCCAATGATAGGTACCGCCCCACTGCCGCGGCGGGATGTTGTGATGTTCGCCAACGCGGGTATACCACCATACCCCGCGCGCCTCCTGCCCATCCTCCGAGATGAGCAGATCGAATCCGCCTTCCCGGTCGTTGCCGCCTTGTTGCCAGGTCCCCTGCCACTTGCGGCCGGCGCACTTCGTGGTCATGAGGCGCCCCCCCTGGTGGGTGTAGGTGCCGTTGCCGGAGGCGTCCAGGGTCGCGGTATAGGCTTTGTCTTCTTCCTGGACCGCCCACTGTCCGCTCAGATCGGGCGCGGTGGCGGCGGGCTCCTGAGGCGCGGTCTCGGAAACGGACATGAGACCCGCGGCGCCGTCGCGAAACGACTCGTGCCATGACACCAGGATCCAGCGCCCGTGGCGGCGCTCCAGCACCCCGGTCTCGCGCAGCGGCATCACCGTGCGGGTCTCCCCCCCGCCGCTGGCCACATAGCGGATGTAGTCGAGCTCCATCGCGAACCACGCGACATCGCCCCGGGTCCAGACCTGGAGGTCTTTGATCGGGACCTCGAGGCGGGTGACGGCTTCGAACTCCGCTTCCATGTCGCGAGCCAACAACGTCCAGCCGATGTACTTCCGGCCGTGGATGGTGTAACCAACGGCGTCGTCGCCCGCGTCCATCCAGCGCGCCATCGCTTCGAGGTCTTTGTCCTCGTTGGCTTTGACCAGGGCGCGCAGCACCGCCTCGGGATCGCTGGGTTCCCCCGCAGCGGCTGTCCCCGGGAATGCCAGGACCATGGCAACCGTAGCGAAAGTGATCAAGCGCGACACGGATATCGCGGGGATCGAGCGGCCGGCGCAGTCGAGACGCCGATGATCGCGACGGTTCGGTAGTGGGCGGTGCGGGCTGGAAGGAGGGGGGCGATGGCTCGCATCGCCCATGAGGCTACCCGCGCACGGTTCGGTTTGTCAAATCGCGTGCAGCGGGGCTCCGGCCGGCGCCGGGTCGAGCCCCGATGCCTGGCGCAGGCCAATCCGCAGGCTATAGTTGAGTCCGTGGGCTATAGTTGAGATAGTACGAGGGCTTGAGCGGCAGGGACTTGACCGGCAGGGAATGGCAGGGCCGCCGGCAACGACATCTCACCAAAACATCGCGAAGGAGGATCGTCATGCCCGACAGCATTTACCGGGTTACCGAGATCATCGGTACCAGCCCCGTGTCGTGGGAAGAAGCCGCCCGTCATGCCGTGGAGGCCGCGGCGCGCAGCCTGCGGGACCTGCGCGTGGCCGAGATCACGAAGCTCGACATGAAGGTCGAGGACGGTAAGGTCGTGGCCTATCGCGCGCGGGTGCAGCTCTCGTTCAAGTACGAGCCCCACCTATAGCCGCTCGTAGCGGTCACCGAGCGGGTGGGCGCGGGACGGCTCAACCGGGGGGCTCGTAACCGCGCATCTCCTGCTCGTGTTGCAGGCGGATGGCCTCGGTATACTCCTCCGGGGTGAGGAGCTTCGCGATTCGATCGCGTTCGCTGGCCGCCCCGGGGTCGTCCTGGTCGGCGGCCAGCGCGTACCACACGTAGGCCTGGCGGTTGTCACGGGCGACGCCGAGCCCATCGCGGTACATCACGGCCAGGTTGATCTGAGCCGACTTGAGCCCTTGCTCGGCGGCCATCCGATACCAGCGTGCCGCCTCCACTGGATCGGCGGGCAGGCCGAGCCCGCCGTCATACATGAGACCGAGGTTGAACTGCGCCTCGGAGTCGCCGCGCGCGGCCGACTTGCGGAACCAGTAGGCCGAGAGAACAGGGTCCTTGGGCAGGAGCTTGCCCTCGAAGTACATCACCGCCACATTGAATTGGGCGCCGGGATCGAGCTTGTCGGTGGCCTGGTGAAACCACCGGGTGGCTTGTGACTGATCGGGCGCCACCCCTTCGCCGTTCGCGTGCAGGAACGCCAGCCGGAACTGCGCGTCGATGTCCCCGCGTTCGGCCTCCACCGTAAGCAGGCGCAGGGCGGTCGCGAAGTCGCGGCGCTTATAGGCGGCCTCGGCCTCGGCGAGGTCCGCCCGAGCCGGGCTCACGCCCCCGAAAACCACGGCTAGTGAGACCCACGCCGCTACGCGCCGAAGGCCTCTGAACGACGCCAATCGCCCGGTGTCGACGCAACGGGCCGGGTCACTCATCGTACTCATGGGTCGGGCATTCTAGCGCCGCGCTCGCGTCCTATCGAGCCCTTGCCCAGCGAAGCCTCGTGATCGATCAGGGCTAGCACAAGGTCCCCGTCTCGTTGGTGTCGAGCTGTGAGAAGCGCACCGGCAATAGCTCTTTGGTTCCGATATGTCCGTCCATGTCCTTGTCTACGAGGATCAGCTTCTGCGACTCGGAAAGCCCCGCCGGGATCACCATCTTGCCGCCGCGCTTGATCTGGTGGATCAAGGGCGGCGGGATGAGGTCGGGGGCGGCGGTCACGATGATCTTGTCGAAGGGCGCCTGCTCCGGCCAACCGTAGTACCCATCGCCCAATCGCGTCTCGACATTGCTGTACTCCAAGCGCTGCAGGCGTTTGCGCGCCTGGGCGGAGAGCTCCTCGATGCTCTCGATGCTGCACACCTTGCGAACCAACCGGGACAGGATCGCCGCCTGGTACCCCAGGCCGGTCCCGATCTCCAAGACCACATCGGTCTCCTGGGGATCCAGGAGATCGGTCATGAGCGCGACGATGAATGGCTGGGAAATGGTCTTGTCGAAACCGATGGGGAGCGGCGTATCGGCATACGCATAGAGCTGTAGCTCCAAGGGCACGAACTCGTGCCGCGGTACCTGCGCCATCGCCGACATGACTCGTGGGTCGAGGGCGCTCTTGCCGATGTACTCCTGGGCGAAGGCCGTGTGCGTGGCAATGTCCGCCAGCATCTGCTGGCGTAGCTCCTGGATGTAGGTCTCGTTCATTGGCAGAGGCGGCTCGCCGCCGATCGGACGATTGTCCGACACGCGACTCCCGTAGCATATTATGCGCGGCTTGCGGCGCGCGGATAAGCCCTGTCCGCGGGTGCCGCGGCCAACCGACCCTGCCACTGCCGGGAGTAGAGACGGATGCTTTGGAATCGCCATATTCCCTGTCGGCTGCGCGTCTCCGGGACCACGGAGGGCCCGGTGCTGGCGTTGCGGGCGCCGTAGCGGTCCTTCGGCATGCGGCGGCGGCTGGTGCTGGCCTCGTCCTCGGCCCATCGCCGCTTGCTCCTGGCGCGCCTGCGGCTGCCGTTCACGGTCGCCCGGCCGGCGGTCGATGAGACCCGCCACGCGGGCGAGGCCCCGTCCAGGCTGGTCGAGCGGCTCGCCCGGTCCAAGGCCCAAGCAGTAGCGAGCGGCCATCCGGGGGCCTTGATCATAGGCTCCGATCAGGTGGCGGTGTGCGCTGGGGAGGTCTTGAACAAGCCTCTGGACTTCGAAACCGCGCGCCGCCAGCTACGGGCCCAGAGCGGTCGGCGGGTCGAGTTCCTCACCGGCCTCTGCCTGTTGAACGCGGCCACGGGTCGCGTGCAGATCGACTGTATTCCCTATCGGGTGTGGGTGCGTGAGCTCGGCGACGACCACATCGACGCCTATCTGCACGCCGATGCCCCCTACGACTGCGCCGGGAGTTTGCGCTCGGAGGGGCTGGGGATCTCGCTCTTGAGCCGCATGCAGGGCGAAGACCCGACCGCCCTCATCGGCTTGCCGCTCATCCGCCTGGTCGGCATGCTCGGTGTTGAGGGTGTGGAGGTGCCGGCCGGCGCGAGGGACCCCGGTCCATGAATCACGCGAAACCCGCCTAAACCGGAATGGCCGACTCCCGCTACTATTTCACAAGCTTTTTGTGAAGTAGTCCACGGCGCAGGCTGCGCCGCCATGGGATCCTCGACGCACACAGCGTCTCGTCGCACGGGCGGGCGAAACTGCTCAGCCTCAGAGTGTTTCCATGAAAATAGTAAGCGCGCAGGTCACGGACAGGTCGGAGCAATGGCTCCAGCTGTCCGATCTCCCCTTGCCGCTCGGCCGATCCGAGGCCATGCGGCGAGTCCACGACCAAATCCGGCGGCTTGCTTCGACCGACACCACGACCCTCATCTACGGAGAGACGGGTACCGGCAAGGAGCTGGTGGCTATGGCGCTGCATCGACTGAGCAGGCGAGGATCCGGGCCCTACCTCTGCGTCAACTGTGGTGGTCTCCCGGATGGCCTCGTCGAAAGCGAGCTCTTCGGCCACGTGAAGGGGGCGTTTACCGGGGCATTCCAGGAACGCACCGGGCGATTCGAGGCTGCGCACGGCGGTACCCTGTTTCTCGACGAGATCGGCGACATCTCGCCCGCGGTGCAGATCCGTTTCCTGCGGGTTCTGGAGACCAAGTGCGTCGAACCGGTCGGCAGCCATCGGGCGCGCAACGTCGATGTACGCATCCTTGCCGCTACCAACAAACCCCTCCGTGACGAAGTGGGCGCCGGGAGATTTCGCAGCGACCTCTACTATCGCCTCAACGTCGCCATGATCGAGCTACCTCCGCTCCGCGACCGGCGGGAAGACATCCCGCTCCTCGCCCGCTATTTCCTGGACGAGCTTGGGCGCCGGTCGCGCCGAGGGGCAGCGGAGATCAGCACCGAGGCCATGGAGGTTCTCATGCACCATGGCTGGCCGGGCAACGTGCGTGAGCTACGGAACGCCATTGAATACGCGTCCGTCCATGCGCAAACCGATGTGCTCCGGGCCCCCGATCTGCCCCAGTTCCTTAACGATTGTGGGATAGGAGAGCCTTTTCCCGAGCGCCGCCGTGGCGATCGCCGGCGCAGGATGCCGGAGGACCGCCACCTAGGAACTTTGGTTACCGCGGTGTGTTGCGCGGAGCTGGATGGGCCTACCCTGGAGCGCCTGCTCGACGCAAATCGATGGCATGTAGGGCATACCGCAGCTTATCTGGGCGTGCATCGGACGACACTCTGGCGTCATATGCAGCGCCTGGGTCTCATCAAGGACTCCGAGTCATGAGGTTGCAGTTGCAACGTAGTGTTGCAACCGACTCGTGCAAACGCTCGCCACGCACGGCAGCGGCCCCGCGTGATCCATTGCAACGTCTTGATCACTAACGACCATTCGTAGCTCTGCTGGTGGCGCGATGGTTGCGCCGTAAGCCCGGGCCCCTCCTCTATATATATATTATTGGGGGGGGTGTCTGCCGACATCGCGGCGGACGAGAGCAACGGAGAAACTCGTTGCTTGATCCGCCGAACCACGCGATCGAAGGCGATGCTACACAGAATCCGGATCCAGTGCTAGGTGGATTCTGCCTAGCACACTAATTTCGGATTCTGTCTAATCAACTCGTTAGATTTCACGAGAGCTCGATGCATAACTGAGCCACAATTGGCGCGTTTGCCTACGGAGACTTGCCATCCCGATTCTTGCAGCGGTTGTCATACTGATTCAGTTCTGTTTTGCGCTTCACGCCCTGAAGACGGGTCGGCCGTATTGGTGGATCTTTATTATCATGGCCTTTCCCGTCATGGGATGCGTGATCTACTACTTCGTTGAACTATTCCCCGGTGGTGCTCTTTTCTTCGCGGCAACGGCGCAAGCTGGGTTTTCGGCACCGGGACGGGTTGACGCCATTGAACAAGGTCAGAGTTCTTTCGTCTCAGGCGGCACATTCGTCCGCTTGCAGGGCGTCAGATGCCCCGGGAGAACGGACAGAAGCGAATCGAGTGAACCTTTTCCCGTTTCCGGGAAATATGAATTCGGGAGGGGACGGAACAAGGTCTCAACCTAAACGTAGTGACGCTAGCCAAACCAACAATGGCAAAGAGTCACTCACATCACCTTGTGATGAACATGCTATAGGAGTGCATCAACATGAACGTGAAAAAGATATCTATGCCCGCTTACGCTACCTTAAACCCAGTAGCTCTGAATTCGCATAAGGAGGATAGAGAGATGAACAGAAGAAACCGAACCGGCCGGCGGGCCGCGGTGGCGCGGGCCGCGATGGCGCTGGCCGCGGTCTCGGCCACGCTGGCGGTCTCCCCTCCCGCCGAGGCACATCCCACAGTCAGCGGCCCGCACTGCGAGTCCGGGGACGGCTACTTCAGCTGTATCATCACCATCACCGGATCCGTGCCACCTGTAGACATCCGCTGGTACATCAACGGCCGGCACGCACCCCAGTTCGACGACCGGCGGTGGGTGGACGGAGGCTGCCCGATCGGCAGCCGCGTGGGCGTCAAGGTGGTAGTGACCGACGCGACCGGCGTCCCCGTCTCGAAGGGCAAGGCCGTCCTGTGCCACGAGAACACCCCCTGATCGAGGGTTGCTCGACCCGGCAACCATTGCCCCACGGGCACGCCAATCCGGCGTGCCCGTGGTTCGTCTGTAGCCGGGAGAAGCGAGGCGCGAGTGGATGCCTCCGACGGCTTCGCCCAGATGACGGCGCACAGCGGCAGCGCTGCGTGACCATCCGCTTTAATGACATGCCAGCGGCAGCGGTGGGGAAAATCCTCGTCTCCGGGAGGCGATCTCCAGAGGGCATGCATATGGTCGGGCAGCAACACCCAAGCCTCGATCACAAACGGATGGGTCAAACGAAGCGTTCCGATCGTTTTCCGCAGGCCGAGCGCACATCGGCATCGGTGACAACGTTTGGCGCCGATAGGCGTTGACGGTGAAGAAATAGGTACCACCCGGCACATGGGCGCGACGGTAATCAGGCATGATAGAATCATACCGCCAATGAATGGCGCGGGCTCGCGCCCTACGCCTTTTGGCGACCGGGGCAGGGCAATGGAGTGGCGGCAAGCCGACCGGGGCCGAGGTGCATCTTTCCGATGCCGGGCGGCCAGTCAGCCCGTTGGTGCTGGAGGATCGGGGGTGATCCTATTTTGCGATACCTCCGCCTTGGTAAAGCTCTACGTGGTCGAGGCGGAGAGCGCCACGGTCACAGGGCTAGTGGCGGCGTCCGAGGTGGTAGCGGTTTGCCGGATCGCATGGGCCGAGGTGTTCGCCCCGTTCTCGCGCCGCGCGCGAGGCGCCGGCCGCCGCTCATCGCGCAATGGCGGTCACTCAAGAACCGCTCGTCTTCGCCTGCTTCGATGCGCGCCTCAACAAAGCCTCTCGCGTCTTGGGAAATGGAGGCGCGCTGCGGTCTGTGACCGGAATCCAAGCCCCGGCGCCCTCGGCCGCCAGGGATCACTGTACGACCGGCACGCTCCTGGCCAGAACCTTGGCCACCGCCCCCCCGATGCCATCCGACAGGCGCTCCAGTAAGGGCACTTCGTGAGTGAAATCGACGATATCCTCGGCCCCGATCACCTCGCGGGCCACATAACTGCTGCTGCCCAGGGCATCCACGAGCCCGAGCGCTACCCCCTCCTCGCCGGTCCAGACGAGCCCGCTGTAGAGGCTCGGGTCGTCTTTCAGGCGCTCACCCCTGCCCTTCTTGACCACATCGACGAATTGGCTGTGCACCTGGCTCAATACCCCCTTGAGGTGGTCCACGTCCTCGGGCTTGGCGGGCGAGAACGGGTCCAGGAAGGCCTTGTGCTCACCGGCCGTCCATAGCCGCCGCTCGATGCCGAGCCGATCGAGCGTCCCGACGAAGCCGAAGCTGCGCATGGCCACGCCGATGGACCCGACCAGGCTGGCCTTGTCGGCGAAGATCCGGTTGGCCGCGACGGCGATGTAGTAACCGCCCGAGGCGCACACGTCCGTGATCACGGCGTAGACAGGGATGTCCGGGTACTTCGCCCGCAGGCGATAGACCTCGTCGTTGACGTAGCCGGCATGGACGGCGCTGCCCCCGGGGCTATTGATACGCACGATCACGCCCTTGGTCCTGGCGTCCTCGAAGGCCTTGCGCAGGCCCGTAACCACATTGTCCGCGCTGGCCTCGGGGTCCGAACCGACGACCCCTTCGATGTCGATCAGGGCCGTATGCCACTCTCCCGAAAGCGATGTGGGCAATTGACCGTTGGACAGAGAGAGGACCAGCAAGGTCACGAGGTAAACGGCGAGCAACGACTTGAAGAAGATCCCCCAGCGACGCGCCCGGCGCCGCTCCGTCACCGCGGCGGAGAGCAGATCGGAGACGAGCTTGCGCTCGAAGCCCTGCTCGGGGATCGGTTCCGGTCTCGAAGCGGATGGGTCATCCATCTGGGTTATTCCTCTATAAGATGACGGTCGGCCGCACGCAACGCCTGGAGGACCCCGCGGAGTGCCGCCGGCAGTTCCGTCACGATCGAGATGCGCGCCCCCGAGCTGGGTGAAACCAATGAGATGCGGTGCGAGTGCAAGAACAGGTCCCGCAGCCCCAGGTCACGCATCACCCGGTTGAATCCCTTGTCTCCATACTTGGCATCGCCTGCTATCGGGTGATCGATCTCCATGGCGTGAACCCGGATCTGATGGGTGCGGCCGGTGATCAAACGCGCCTCCATGAGACTGGCGCTCCGGAACAGCTCGCGCGGGGCGAACACGGTACGTGCGGGCTTTCCGTCCGTCGCGACACCGACCATTCGCTCGCCGGACCTCAGCACGTCCCGACGCAGGCCGAGGTCCACGACCTCCGCCCCACCCCGCCAGCGACCCCGCAGGAGGGTGAGATAGGTCTTTTCGATCCGGCCCGCGCGCAGCATCCCGTGGAGCGCGCGCAACGCCTCGGGGCGCCGCGCCACCAAGAGGCAGCCCGAGGTGTCACGGTCGAGCCGATGCACCAGCTCCAAATAGCGCTCCTCCGGGCGCATCGCCCGGAGCGCCTCGATGAGCCCCAAGCTCACCCCGGTGCCGGAATGAACGGCCACGCCCGCGGGCTTGGCCAGCGCGAGGAGATCCGGGTCTTCGTAGGCCACGGCGTCTCGCAGCGCGGTCTTCAGCCATTCCGGGATGTCACGCCCTTGGTTCGGAGGAGCCTCCGTATAGACCGGAGGGATGCGCAGCCGGTCACCGGGACATATTCGATAAGCGGGCGTGACCCGACCGCCATTGACCCGCGCCTCACCGCTTCGCAGCATGCGGTAAATGCGGCTCTTCGGGACCCCCTTGAGGACCGACGCCAGAAAATTGTCGATGCGCCGGCCGGCGTGCTCGGGCGTGACCTCCATCTGGCGTACCTGCCGGGTTGCCGGCACTGTCGCTTCCGGCGGGGTGACCATCGCTGTCGATTGCTGCATGACGGTATCGTTGTTATAGTACCTTAAGCTGACATAATCCGGTCTGCCCCGCTAGGGCGAGCGGGGCGCGCCGCCGGGGCCTGCCGGTCGGAAGCACGTCCATGGCGGGATCGCGGTCGAGCAAACGTCGATGCTCCCAGGTAACATCGCGCTTGGCGGTCCCGGAACCAGGGCACGAGCTATCCGTAGCAGGTGAGCGCGCAGTCCGGCTTCGGCGTAAACGAACCGAAGCAGCCGCTCGCCTGGAAGGGACCGCGCAGAGCGCTGCCTTGCATTATGCCTGGGTCACCCGCCGGTGCGGCGGGCATGACCCACGGGATCCGGCCCGGGTCCGTTCAACGCCTTGAGCGAGGGTGTGGTCTTCTTTAGAGCCGAACCGATCCCTTATGACCCGTCTAAAAACCTGTGCGGGCGCTGTCCGCGCTGTGAGCGGACCAGCGGGCGTGGGCGAACGATCCGACTTCGGGCTATTGCCGTGATGAACCGGGCCATGATGAACCGGCCTGGCAGCCTTGGGGCCGGGATCGACGGCGGTATCGAACGCCGCTCGGGCGCCGTCCATCGCCACGACCTGCGCCTATTAGGATACCAACAACATGAAACGAATGTTGATCAACGCAACTCACCCCGAGGAGTTGCGGGTGGCCCTCGTGGAGGGGCAACGCCTGTATGACCTCGACATCGAGGCGGTAGGACGAGAACAGCGCCGATCCAATATCTACAAGGCCCGCGTGGTCCGGATCGAACCGAGCCTGGAGGCCGCGTTCGTCAACTACGGTAGCGACCGGCACGGCTTCCTGCCACTGAAGGAGGTCGCGCGCGGACTGTTCTTGGAGCCGCCTCGCTCGGGCTCGCGGCTCAACATCAAGGAGGTGTTGCGAGAAGGCCAGGATCTGGTCGTGCAGGTCGAGAAGGACGAGCGCGGAACCAAGGGCGCCATGCTCACGACCTTCGTGAGCCTGCCCGGCCGTTATCTCGTGCTCATGCCCAACAACCCGCGCGCCGGGGGCGTGTCCCGCCAGATCGAGGGGGACGAGCGCGAAGAGGCCCGCGAGGCCCTAAGCAGCCTCGACATCCCCGAGGGCATGGGCCTCATCCTGCGCACCGCGGGCACCGGCAAGGGCCCCGAAGAGCTCAAGTGGGACCTCGAATACCTGCTGCGCCTGTGGCGCGCCATCGACGAGGCGGCCCAATCGCGGACGGCGCCTTTCCTCATCTACAAAGACCAGGACGTCATCATCCGCGCCATCCGAGACTACCTGCGCAACGACATCGGGGAGATCCTGATCGACGACCCGGCCCTCCATGAGAAGGCCCGCGAATTCATGCAGCAGGTCACCCCCCAGAACCTCCGCAAGCTCAAGCTCTACGAGGATAGCGTCCCGCTGTTCAGTCGTTACCAGATCGAGAGCCAGATAGAGACCGCCTTCGGCCGCGAGGTCGCGCTGCCCTCCGGAGGGGGGCTCGTGATCGAGCCCACCGAGGCACTTATCACCATCGACATCAACTCGGCACGCGCCACGCGCGGTGCGGACATCGAAGAGACCGCGTTCAACACCAACCTGGAGGCCGCCGACGAGGTCGCGAGGCAGTTGCGGCTGCGGGACCTCGGGGGTCTCATCGTCATCGACTTCATCGATATGTCCAGCCAGAAGAACCAGCGGGAGGTCGAGAACCGGCTCCGGGAGGCCCTCAAGATGGATCGCGCGCGGGTCCAAATCGGCCGCATCTCGCGCTTCGGTCTCTTGGAGATGTCGCGCCAACGCCTGCGCCCGTCGCTGACCGAGTACAGCCACATCGTGTGCCCGCGCTGCGATGGGCAGGGCACCATCCGCGGGGTCGAGTCCCTGGCGCTGTCGGTGTTGCGGATCATCGAAGAACAGGCCATGAAGGACTCCACCGCCCAGCTGGTCGTGCAGCTGCCGGTCGAGGCGGCCGCTTTCCTGCTCAACGAGAAACGCCAGGAGGTCGGCGGCATCGAGTCCCGCCAAGACGTCCGGGTCTTGGTGCTACCCAACCCCAACCTCGAGACGCCGCAATACGACCTCAAGCGGATCCGCCACCAGGACCTCGCCTTGGCAGGCCCCCGCGAGGCCAGTTATCAACTCATCAGCCGGACTCCGGCCGCCGAGATCGAGGTCGGGACGGGCGACATGCGCCCCACCGAGGGGCCGGCGGTGAAGGACATCTTACGCGATACCCCTGCGCCCCACCCGCCGCCCCCCCCGCTGCCGCTGTCCTTCGAATCCAAGTCCGTCGGTCACGGCAGTTTCATTCGCCGGCTGTTTTCCAGCTTGTTCGGAGAGGATCGGTCGGAGCCGGGTGTGGACCCCGACGCTCCGGCCGCCAAGTCGGCGCCCGTGGACCTGATCGAGCCCGAGGCACCTGCCCCCACACGCGAGGGCGCCGAGCAAGGGCCGCATCACCGGCGTGGCCGTCCCGCGCGGGGAGGCGGCCCGCGCCGCGGGCGTCCACGCCCGCCCCATCGGGCGTCCGAGGTCGTGGAAGGCGATGCCGGCGCGCCGCCGCCATCCGCTCGTGACGAAGAAACGGCCAGCGAAACAACGACCGCTGCACCTCCTCCGGAAGAAACGAGACAGGCCGCGGCGACCCCGGAGCGAAGCACCTCGCGGCCCTCGCGCCGCGGTGGACGGGGCGGTCGCCGGCGCGGTCGCCGCGGGGCGAGGGCGCATCCCGAGAGCCGTGATCCGAGCCAGCCGTCGGGGACCGCCGCGACCGGATCAGAAGGCGGTCCCGCGGCACCATTTTCATCCGAGGTCTCGGAGTCCGGCGATCATGACCAAAGCGAGCCTAGCGAGAGCCCCCCGCGCGCGGCGGATGACTCCTGGATCGCCGCGCTACCAGCCAACCCCGCGCCGCCTAGTTCACCGGCCGACGATCGGCCAGCGGAGTGGCCCAGACCTCAGGAGTGATCGCGCGAGTCTTGATCCCACCGGTGTCGCACGTCGGATAACGACGTTCACTCCTGGCCCCCCTCACGTTGGGAGGGAGCACCGTAACGTCCCGCCGCCACGCGCCGCCGATCAGCGGCGTCTATGTCAGCTCAGGGTGGGGGATTTTGGGGTGGCCACAAGTGGGGGACTTTGGGTGGCCGCCGGGGCGCGGTGGAATGGTTGAATAGCTCAGGCATTCGGCATGTGCCGACGCGCATCGGAAAGTACGAGAGGGCACTCGCAACGCCTCTAGACGCGTTTCGTAGTTCCGACTTCGAGACTATGCGGCAGCAGCTTGTCTCAATCGTCGCCGCGTTGTTCGAGGTGAGTGATCTGATCGACATCCATCGTCATCTGTCCGGCAAATTCGACCACGAGTTGGTCGAACACGTGAAAGCGTCGGTCAGCGGGGCCCACAAGCTACGTCGATGAAAACGTCGAAACCTCTTCAAACGCGGCCCATTTCTGCATGACTCTAGCCTAGTTCGAAGAGTGGAGCGAATTCAAGATTCATCTTTCTAAGCATACCAGGCGCACCGATCGAGGCGGTATGACGCCGCCAGAGAAAACCGGCGCTTAGCCCCTGCTACAATCCGCTCGAACACAGGCCTCGAACGCCCGGCCGCTCCGGTCATCCCGGCGACCCGATCCGACTATCGACAGGGCGAGCACACGACCATGGCCCATCCAGAGCCCAAACCCGCGACCTATCAAGACATCATCGACCTACCGGAACACCTGGTTGGGGAAATCATCGCCGGCGAGCTCTATACCCAGCCGCGGCCCGCGCCGCGCCATGCGCGCGCATCGTCGGTGGTGGGCGGCAAGCTGACGGGGCCGTTCGATGCGGGGGATGGCGGACCCGGGGGCTGGTGGATCCTGGACGAGCCGGAACTGCACCTGGGGCCGCATATCCTGGTGCCGGATCTTGCGGGCTGGCGGCGGGAGCGGATGCCGAGCTTGCCGGACACGGCGTGGTTCGAGCTGGCTCCGGACTGGGCGTGCGAGGTGCTGTCGCCGGGTACTGCCCGCAAGGACCGGGTGAAGAAAATGCCGATCTACGCCGGCAGCGGCGTGAGACATCTGTGGCTGTTGGACCCGGACCAGCGAACCCTGGAGGTCTACCAGAATGCCGGTGGCCGCTGGCTGCTGCTCGGGGTTTTCGAGAACGAGGACGAAGTGGAGGCCCTCCCGTTCGACGCCATCGCGTTCAATCTCGGCGGTTTGTGGGCCGATTGAAACGGGTCGTCTCAATCCTCATGGGTTGTTCCTCCATCACCTGCGCCTCAGACGTTTCTTCCATTTCGCTGGGTCTTGAGAGCAATGGAAAACGGAATAGATGACGATACCTTCGTCTGTCGGTTCGTAGAAGATTTCAAAGGGAAATCTCCGAACCAATGCGCGCCGAAAGTCGTCAATGGCGACTCGGTACAGAAGAGGATGACGCTGGATATTTTCTACGCACGCTCCGATGCACCGCAAGAACTCCTCTCCGAGACCCGGCTCTCGATCTTGGTACCAACGGTAGGATTCTGCGATGTCGTCGTCTGCTTCGGGCGTGAAGACGACACGCTCAGTCATGCTCGGAACGCGCCCGCTGTTTCACTGCTTCCCAGGTCTGGCCTGAGCCGGGGTTCCGGGCGAACTGCTCCTTGCGGCGTCTCAGTTCACTTGCCTTCCAGTCTGGCACGGGCAGATCTTCGCTCTCCTCTGCCAAGCTGTCCCACAAGTCTTCAACGAGCTGCAGCCGTTCTGCACGACTCAGCTCGAAGAGTGGAGCAAATTCAGGGTTCATGGTTCTAAGCATACCAGGCGCGCGGGATGATGAAACCCTTCTCGATCCAAAGCCTTCGAAACGGTCGAGGTCAGGCTCACTCTTGAGCTCGAGTAGTCGTGCTCGGCGCTACGCGGGCCGTGCGTCGCTGGCGCGCTCGAAGGAATCGGAGTACAGATACCCCGGGTCCAGCCCCTTGCTCGGCAGAGTGGCGCGGATGGCCTCGACCATGGGCGGCGGCCCGCTGGCGTAGACCTCGTACTCCCCGAGTGCTTCGAAGTCTTCGAGCACCGCCTCGTGTACGAGCCCCGTCCGCCCGGACCAGGGCTCGTCGGGGCTCGGGTCCGAGAGTACGGGCGTATAACGCAGTTGGGCGTGTCGCTCCGCCCAGCCGCGCGCGAGGCCATCGAGATAGAGATCCTCTCGGCTGCGGGCGCCCCAGTAGAGATGGAGCGGGCGATCCGTCCCTTGGGCGAAGGCATGCTCGATGAGCCCCTTGATCGGCGCGAAACCCGTCCCGCCGGCGATACAGATGATGGGGCGCCGCGATCCCTCGTCCAGCACGAAGCCGCCGAGCGGACCCCGGATCCGCAAGAGGGTCCCCTCGTGCATCCCGGAGAACACGAAGTCGGAGAACGCCCCGTGGTGATAATGGCGGACATGCAGCTCCAGGAACTGATCATCCTCAGGGGCATTGGCGAGCGAGAACGAGCGACTGCGTCCATCCGCCAGCAGGACATCGACGTACTGGCCCGCCAGGAACTGGAGGCGCTCGGCCTTCGGCAGGCGCAGCCACAGCCCCATCACGTCTTGGCAGAGCGGTTCGCGGCGCGCGACCCGGCAAGGCAGGGTCCTGATCGGGATCCGGTTCAGGGAATCGATCTCGCGGATCTCGAGCGTGAGGTCGCTGCGAGCGTGTGCCTGACAGACGATGGCATAGCCGAGCGCCTGCTCCCGCGGGTGCAATGCGGGGGGCTCACCCTGGGGATAGGTGATCTCCCCGCTCTGCACCCGGCCCTTGCAGGAGCCACACTCACCGTTACGGCACCCGTAGGGCAACCGGATCCCCTGGCGCAGGGCGGCATCGAGGATGGCCTCGCCCGCCTGCACCTCGAAGCGGTGCCCGCTCGGCCGGACGGAGACGGTAAATGCCACGCGGCGGACGGTCAGTGCGAGAGATCCGCACCGCCCCGCGTGATCACGGCTGACTCCTCGTACTGTTGAGCCAGCGCAACACCGGTTCCCACTGCTCTCGGTCCGGCAGGGTCGCGGAGCGGGCGAATTCGAAGATGCTCAACCCGCGCTCGGCGGCATGCACGTAGTTCTGGCTGGCGCGCAACACGGTGAGGAACGGCAACTTGTGGCCGTCGGGCAGCTTCAGCGACTGGAGATACCCGGACAGGCTCACGGCCGCGAGCGTGTGGTCGCGGACCCGGTTGGCCACGGTGCAGAGCTTGACCTCCTGATTGACTACGCGCCGCAACTCCATCATCTCTGCGACGAAGCGGGCCGCGTGGCGCATATCGATCGGTGACGGCAGTACCGGGATGATGACCGACTGTGCACGGCGCAGGAGATCCCCCAGCACCCGGTGGTCATGGATGGCGGCCGGCGAGTCGATGATCACATAGTCCGTGTGCTTGGGGACCCTGAGCGGTTCCTCCCAGGCCGCCACCGCCCGGATCGGGGGATGATCGGCCGGTCGCCCCGCCACCCAGTCCATGCTCGACCCCTGCGGGTCGAAATCGGCCAGCACCACCGACTTCCCGCGCTCGGCGTAATAGCCGGCGAGGGTGGTCACTAAGGTCGATTTGCCACAGCCACCTTTCGGGTTCAGCACCAGTATCGAGCGCATCGCCGGGTCCTCCCTGTTTTTCCGCCCATTATAGCCACAGGGACCGTCCGGGTCATACGCCGGCGATTAGCGGCGTTTGGAGGACTTCGTGCGACGCGGCAGGAAGACCAGCGTACGGGTGGTGCCTTCAGCATCGCCGCGCGACGACCCCTCACACCCGTGGCAGGCGGTCCCGCCGGTCCCCGGCCGACGGCGCCGATACCGCCGTGCATAAAAGAAGACGCCGACGATGGCGGCGACCAATGCCAGGGCCAGATACTCTTGTGTCGCAGGGTCCATCGAGCCCAACTACGTAAGGAAGCGGCCGGCCTCGACCGACACGAGGGCGCCCAGATACCCGAGACCCGTCATATAGACCCAGGCGAACCCGGCCCAGCGCCAGGAGTTGGTCTCGCGCCGGATCACGGCCACGGTGGCCGTACACTGGAGGCAGAAGGCATAGAACAGCATGAGCCCGACCGCCACCGATACCGAGAACACCTTGCGCCCGTCCGGCCAGGCCGATCCTTGGAGGCGCTGGATCAACCCGGCGTCCTCTGCTTCGACCTCGGCGCCCACGGCATAGATCGTCCCCAGGACCGCGATCACCACCTCGCGGGCCGGGAAAGAAGCGATCACCGCGGCCGTCACCTTCCAGTCCCATCCGAGCGGCGAGAACACGGGTTCGATCACCCTTCCCAGGCGCCCCAGCGCGCTCTGCTCCAGGTACGCCGCGGATTCCTGCCGGTCCAGCTCCGCCAGGCGCCGCTCCAGGGGGTCCCCAGCCAGGCTCTCTTCTGCCACACCGCGCTCGGTTTGGAAACCTGCGTGCAGCGCCGGAGGATGCGGGAAATAGACGAGCGCCCAGATCACCACGGACACGGTCAAGATGATGGTGCCGGCGCGCGTCAGGAACACCTTGAGCCGTTCGGCGAGCTTGATCGCGACGGAGCGCAGTTGCGGCAGGCGATACGGCGGCAGCTCCATGAGGAAGCTCGGGGTCGGGCCGCGCAAGAGCGTCCTCTTCATGAGCCAGGCCGTACCGACGCCACCGGCGATCCCGAGCAGGTAGAGCCCCAGCAACACCAGCCCCTGGAGGTTCAAGAGCCCATAGGCATAGTGCGTGGGGGGCACGAAGGCGGAGATCAAGAGGGTGTACACCGGCAGACGCGCCGAGCAGGTCATGAACGGCGCCGCCAGGATGGTGGCCAGGCGATCGCGGGGATTGGGGATGACGCGGGTCGCCATGATCCCGGGCACGGCACAGGCGAAGCTGGACAACATAGGGATAAAGGACTGGCCGGACAGACCGCACAGGCGCATGAGACGATCGACCAGAAACGCCGCACGCGCCATGTAGCCCGTGTCCTCCAGGAAGATGATCAAGGCCGAGAGGATGGCGATCTGCGGCAGAAACACCACGACACTCCCGACCCCGGCGATGACCCCATCGACGAGCAGGCTCGCCACGGCGCCCTCCGGCAGGCGCTCGGCGAGGAGCGCGCCCGCGGTGCGGGTGGCCTCATCGATGAGGTCCATGAGCGGTTGCGCCCAGAAGAACACCGACTGGAACACGGCTGCCATCAAGAGGAGAAACGCCAGGCTGCCGGCCACGGGGTGGTTGAGCACCCGGTCCAACCGGTCGCTCTGGGTCGGGCCCCTCGGCACCCGGCGCTCCACCGCCGCCACCACGTGGTTGATCCAGTGGTAGCGCCGGCGCGTCTCCAGCGCCGCGACCGATCCCTCCGCCGCGAGTCCTGTCCGGACCCCGCGAAGCAGCGCCAGGGTCGAAGCGCCGTGCTCGCGACACAGACGCGTCTCCGCGTACCCGCCTTCATCGATGAGTGCTCGCTCGACCTCATAGGCAGCCACCACCCGGCCCGCCTCCCGCAAATCCTCACACAGAGCTTGTGCCGCCGCCTGTAGCTCGGGTGCCACGATCAGCGACTCGCGGTCCCGGCTCTCCAAGGCCACACCGAGGACGTGCCGCAGGGTATCGATGCCCTCCCCGCGCGACGCCACCAGCGGGACCACCGGGACGCCGAGGCGCGCTGCCAGTCGCTCGACGTCGATCGCGATCCCTTTGCTACGCGCCAGATCCATCATGTTGAGGGCGATGACCACGGGTCTATCGAGCTCCAGGACCTGGCTGGCCAGGTACAGGTTGCGCCTTAGGTTCGAGGCATCCATGACCACCAGGACCACCGCGGGCCGGCCGAGCTCGGGGATGCGCCCGAGGAGCACATCGACGGCCACCATCTCATCGGGGGACTGCGCGGCCAACGAATAGGTCCCCGGCAAATCGACGAGCTCGGCATCGCCGCCCGCGAGGCGCAGCGTCCCGGCGTGACGCTCGACCGTGACGCCCGGATAGTTCGCGACCTTCTGGCGCAGCCCGGTCAGGGCGTTAAAGACCGTGCTCTTGCCGGCATTGGGGTTGCCGATGGCGACCACCACTTTTTTATTTATATAACTTCTGGGCCCGCCCTCGCGCGCGGCCATGACACGAGGAGGCTCCGGCGACACGCGGCCGGGCTCGGCAGGGTTCACGCCACCTCCGACACGAGCACGACCCGCGCCTCACTGCGACGCAGGGACAAGGCGTAGCCGAGGATCTCGATCTCGATGGGGTCACCCATGGGGGCGGTGCGGACGACGGTGAAGGGCTGTCCTTCGATCACGCCGAGTTGCATCAGGCGATGGACCACCGGACCCGACTCGCGGAACCCGGCGATGGTCCCAGAGCGACCGGGCGCCAGATCGGCCAGGGTGGTCATTGACGTATCGGCCCTAAGTTAGTGCGGAGGGGAGTCATGGGGTCGGGCCTGCCCCGCGGCACTTCCCGCAGGCGCGACAGTGACGCGGCTAGCGCCCGCCGATCAAAGCGACTTCGATCTGGTCGGCCTCGGCCCGGCTGATGGCCCAGCGCGTCTCTTCCAGCCGTACGGCGATGGGGTCGCCCTGCTGCAACAGGGTGACCTCCACGCCCGGCAGGATCCCGCGCGCCGCAAAACGCTGGAACAAGGCCGAGGTCAGCGCGGGCACCGAGAGGATCACCGCCACCTCCCCCGCAGAGAGGTGACCCAAGGTCAAGGGCCGAACTGTGAACGGGTGTCCGCTGGAGACCATGGCGGGAGTATACCATAGACGATAACGATGTCGATTCGCATTTGCATCTGGCGCATCGGCGGGTCGCAACACGCCGGCGCGTTCGCTTGGTCGGGCTATAAAGGACCCCATCCCATCGCGATACCCGCCCTCCCCTCGCTGATCCACGAAGTGCAGGCTGCCGAACAGGCCGTCGGCCTCGCCGTTCGGCCCGGCGGTGAAATAGAAGAAGTTCGCACGTCCGAGGCTCGCGCCGTTGCCGAACGCGAGCCCCCAGAGGCCATCAATCTGGTTGGCCTGCCGATCCTGGCCGCGCAGGTATCCCTTCTACCGCCCGCTTTTCAAGCCATCGGCGGGGCGCGCGGAGGCGCCGTTCAGTATCGGTTGATAGGCGCCATCGAAGGCGTCAATGCGGCGCAGGCCGAAGTTGGCGGCGTAGAGGCGGTTGCCGGAGGAAAAGGGCGTGATCGCGAGGCCCTTGTACACCGATCCGGCCTCACCGTTCACGATGAGGTCATACGGCCCCTCCCAGAGGGCGTCTTCCAAGGATGGATGTGGATTCGGCGGCCGCGTCGGACACGGGAGCCCTGGATCGCACGCACCTGCCAGCGCGCCGCCATCGTCCGATAGAGGGGCCGCAAGCCCCAGTCCGGCAGGTCCCTGTGCTCGGCGATGATCCGCAACTGGCGGCTGATGCGGAGTGCGAGGCAGGGCCGGACCGCGTCGTCATGGCAGGCGGTAGTGGGCCATGAGCACCCCCAGCCCCGCGTGCAATAGCTCCAGATCGTTGATCAATACCGAAGGTCTGGTGGACGGTGCGTGCATCGGGGATCGCCTCCCCATCAAAACCACGAAGAGACCGAGACCTTGAAATTCCGCCCGGCCTCATCGATGAGCAAAAGGTGGCGGCGGTACGACTTGTCGCTCAGGTTATCGATTCCGAAATCGACCCTGAAGATCTCGACCTGTTTCAGGAGACCGGGATTGATGAAGAACCGGCCTTGATGGCCTAGGTTGAAATCCTGCCGCGCCACATCGATGGTGGTGACGATGCGTGCCTCGTCGACGCCGCGGATGTTGGCCGTCTCGCCGATCCGCCTCGGACCCGATACGACCTCGACGTTCGGCAACTCCTCCCGCAGGTCATCGATGCGCTGCGGCTGCTCCGATTCGATGCGCTCGGAACCGACGATGCTCACCGAGGCCGGGACCTCGAAGGCCGAACGCTCCGTCGTGGTGGCCGTGACTGTGACCACCTCCAGCTCGATGACGGGCTGGTCCGCCGGAGGCTCCTCCCCGCTGGCGGCGGAGATCGACCACATCAAGACGGGCAAAGCGACTCGACTCGACACATGACAGCCTCCCGACGTTTCGGGCTGGCTGCCTCGTGCCGTCGGGCACGCGGTGGCTCGCGTCTCGTTGGACTAGTTGACCAGATAACGACTACTTGGTCAGGATCAGCTTCCCGGCCCGTGTGTGGCGCAGGTGGTACTCCTGCCCGGCATGCTCGATGATGACCTCGTGCCGGCCGGCCAGCAGATCGCGGCTCGTAAGCCGGCGCTTCGGGGCCGTCGTGTCGCGGGTCCCCGCGCCCTCCCAGACGCTTCGCCTCCGCTCGGGTCTGTCGGGCATGCTCATACCGACAAATGATAATGCTTCTCATTCGCGTGTCAAGGGGTGGTGTTCTTGCCGAAGGCGTGCTCCCCGACACGCACAACCGAGAAGTGCGCCACCGGTCTAGCCGCACTCGGCCACTCGGTGAGCTTGGGGAAATGGCCGGGCACAAGCGAGATACGGGCTGGGGGAAGGGGCTCTGGTCATCCGGCGCGGCCGATCGAGGCCTGCGCGTCACGCTGCACGCCGCCGCTGTTTCAGCATGCGCTGGAAGACCGGCGCCAGGATGAGATCGATGGCAAGGACCTTCTTCCCGGCCGGGATCATCAGGGTATCGTGGCGCGACAGGGTAGCCCCGGCCAGGACCTCCACGAGGTAGCGGAAATCCACCCGCAGCTTCTTCATGTTGCGGATATGGATGATGACATAGCTCTCTTCATCCCCCGGGATCTCCTCCGCAGCGAACGGGTTCGAGGTATCGACCGTCGGTACTCGCTGGAAATTGATGTCGGTGCGGGAGAACTGGGGGGTGATGTAGTGCACGTAGTCATGCATGCGGCTCAGGATCATGCGCGTGGCCGACTCGGTGCTGTAGCCGCGCACGGCCCGATCGCGGTCGATCTTCTGGATCCATTCCAGGTTGATGATGGGGACCACGCCGATGCTGAGATCGACGTAGCGCAGGACGTCGTACTCGTCGCTCACCAGCGCCCCGTGCAGCCCTTCGTAGAACAACAGATCGGTGTCGGGTGGGAGGTACTCCCAGGGTGTGAAGGTGCCGAGCGGCTGGTGGTGCAAGGCCGCCTGCGCCTCGTTATGGACGTAATACCTGCGCCGGCCGTGGCCGTCTTCGGAGTAGCCCCGGAACAGCGACTCGAGCTCCTCGAACAGGTTGCCTTCGGGCCCGAAATGGGTGAGGCGTCCTCCGCCGGCCATGGCCTTGTCGCCCGCCGCCTGCATCGCGGCGCGGTCATAGCGGTGAAAACAATCCCCCTCGATGATCGCCGGTTTGATGTGCTCGCGCCGAAAGACGTTTTCGAAGGCGCGCCGGATATAAGTGGTCCCCGCCCCGGACGACCCCGTGACCGCGACGATCGGATGTTTTTTCGACACGGGACCCCGCCCTCCCCCGCTATGCTGCGCCCCGGGCCATTGTATGTCGGCCCCGACATCCGGGCCATCGACGGGGAGCGACTATAATGGCGAGGCTCCGCCCCCCGATCGCCACGATGCCGATACTGCGCCGCGCAAAAGAATACTCCCCACGGCGGCGGGCATGAGCGCGGGTCCACCGCTCTCGGGCGCGGAGCTGTATCGACGGCTCTTGCGCTATGTCTTACCCTACCGCCGGACCTTCGCGATCGCGATCGCGAGCATGGTGGTCCTGGCCGCTACCGAGCCGGCCCTGCCGGCGCTCCTGCAGCCGCTACTCGACGGCACCTTCGTCGCGCGCGACGCCGCCGCCCGGCTCACCGTCCCGATGCTCATCGTCCTGTTGTTCATGGTTCGCGGCGCGGTCGCCTACGCGGGTGATGTGGCCGTCAACTGGGTGGCGCAAAAGGTCGTCATGGACCTGCGCGCGGAGATGTTCCGGCGCCTCGTGGCCTTGCCGACCCGTTTCTTCGACGATACCGGCTCCGGCGAGCTGATCTCGAAGATCACCTTCGACGTCGCCCAGGTCGCTCAGGCCGCCACCCGCGGCCTGACCGTGCTGGTTAAGGACGCCCTGGCCGTCGTCGGGCTCATCGCCTATCTCCTGTACCTGAACTGGCGGCTCGCCATCACCATCCTGTTCATGGCCCCGCTCATCGGGCTCGCGGTACGCCTCGCGGGCCGGCGCTTGCGGGTAATGAGCCAGAGGGTGCAGGAATCCATGGCCGCCGTCACCCAGATCGCACAGGAGACCATCGAATGCCAGAAGACGGTCAAGGTCTTCGGCGGTCAGGACTACGAGCTGGCCCGCTTCCAGACCGCCATCAACCGCACTCGCCACTATTCCATGAAGGTCGTGACGACCTCGGCGGCCAACGTCCCGATCGTCCAGATCCTGGTCGCCATCGTCCTCGCCATCGTCACCTATCTGGCCGCTACCCAGTCGGCGGCGGGCCAGCTGAGCGTCGGGGAGTTCGTGGCCTTTTTCACCGGCATGACCCTGCTGCTGCCGCCCGTCAAGCGCATCACGGGCATCAACGAGCACCTGCAACGGGGACTGGCCGCCGCCCACAGCGTATTCAAGTTGATCGACGAGGGGTTGGAGCCCGATCTCGGCGGCGTCGAGATCGCGCGCGCGCGCGGGGAGATCGTGTTTTCGGAGGTGGGCCTGCGCTATCTGCACCGCCGGGCGCACGCCCTCACCGCGGTTTCCGTCACCATCGAGGCCGGTGAGACGGTGGCGCTCGTCGGGGCCTCGGGCAGCGGCAAGTCGAGCCTGGTCAATCTGATCCCGCGCTTTTATCTCCCCACGGAGGGCCGCATCCTTCTGGATGGGATCGACATCGCCGATCTCGGCCTGACGTCGCTCCGCCGCAACATCGCCCTGGTGAGCCAGGACATCCTGCTGTTCAACGATTCGATCCGCAACAACATCGCTTACGGTGCGTTGCGCGGTGTCGGGACCGCCGAGGTCCTGCAGGCCGCCCAGGCGGCGCATGTCCTCGAGTTCGTGCGGGAGCTACCCGACGGCCTCGAGACGCTGGTCGGCGAGAATGGGGTGCGCCTCTCCGGAGGGCAGCGCCAGCGCCTAGCGATCGCCCGCGCCATTCTGAAAGACGCCCCGGTCTTGATCCTGGACGAGGCGACCTCGTCGCTCGACGCGGCCTCCGAGCGCCACATCCAGGAGGCCCTGGAGACCCTGCGCCGAGGACGCACCTGCCTCATCATCGCCCACCGCTTGTCCACGATCGAAAAAGCCGATCGCATCATCGTGCTCGAGAACGGCCGCATCGAAGCGCTCGGCCGGCACGAGGACCTGATCCGCCAGCAGGGCGTCTATGCGACCCTGTATCGGATCCAGTCCCGCGCGCGGGAGACCGGCTGATCCGAGCCGCGCGGCCCCGAACCCCACCACCGCCCCGCGGCGGGGCGCCCTATCGTGATTCGCCCGCATTCACGACTTCCCCGTTGCGATCAGGCCCCGTCGTGATTGATCTACCAGCATGCGTGGGTTATAAGAAGGACAACACGATCTCGCCGAAACACTTTTTCACCCGGGCGTTTTCACCCCGAGCCCCAGGGTCGAAGACAACATCTTTCGCGACTGAGCACGTGACGGCCCGCAGACGGTTGCCTAAACCCCGCTCACACCCCGCGCGTCCCGGACAGGAGGAGCATCGATCCCCGATCGGCCGATCGCCGATCGGCGAGCCGGCGCCATCCACGCCCGTCGGATGGCGCGAGTGGCTGGCCCTGCCTGCGCTTCGCATCCCGGCCATCAAGGCCAAGATGGACACCGGCGCGCGCACCTCGGCGCTACACACCTTCCGATTGGAGCGCTACGATGAGGATGGACGGGCCCACGTGCGATTCTGGATACACCCCCTGCAAGGGCGCGGGGATATCGTCCTGCCCTGCGTCGCGGAGGTCATCGATCTCCGCACCGTGAGCGACTCGGGCGGCCACCGCGAGCGGCGCTATGTGATCCGCACCGCCCTCGCCTATCGGGATCGGGAATGGCCCATCGAGTTGACGCTGACCAATCGCGAGGACATGCTGTTCCGGCTCCTCATCGGCCGCAGCGCCATGATGCAGGGTGGACTGATCGTAGACCCAGCCCGATCGTACCTGGGCGGGCGCGCGCTGGGTCATGCCTATAGAAAAAGGTTTCCCCCCACCCATGGCGGCCCCGAGCATGAAGATCGCCATCCTGTCCCGTAACCCCAGGCTGTACTCGACCCGGCGGCTGGTCGAGGCGTGCCGGGCGCGCGGGCACGAGGCGTGGGTCTTCGACGTCCTGCGCTGCTATATGAACATCACCTCCCACCGCCCGAGCATCCACTACAAGGGCGAGCACCTCGGGGGGTTCGACGCCGTGATCCCGCGCATCGGGGCCTCGGTCACCTCCTACGGTACCGCGGTCCTGCGCCAGTTCGAGATGATGGGCGTCTACCCCTTGAACGAATCGGTGGCCATCAGCCGGGCGCGCGACAAACTGCGCGCGCTCCAGCTCCTGTCGCGCAAGGGCATCGGCCTGCCCGTGACCGGTTTTGCCCACAAACCCGACGATATCGCCGATCTGATCGAGATGGTGGGCGGAACGCCTGTGGTCATCAAGCTCCTGGAGGGCACCCAGGGCATGGGGGTGGTGCTGGCCGAGACCCACAACGCCGCCAAGAGCGTGATCGAATCCTTCCTCGGTCTCAAGGCCAGCGTGCTGGTCCAGGAATTCGTCAAGGAAGCGGGGGGCAGCGATATCCGCTGCATGATCGTCGGCGACAAGGTCGTGGCGGCCATGAAACGCCAGGCCCGGGCCGGTGAGTTCCGCGCCAACCTGCACCGCGGCGGGGAGGCGATGCTGGCCAAGATCACCCCCGAGGAGCGCTCGACCGCGGTGCGAGCGGCCCAGACCATGGGGCTCAACGTCGCCGGCGTGGACATCCTCCGTTCCAACCACGGGCCGCTGGTCCTCGAGGTCAACTCCTCGCCGGGGCTCGAGGGGATCGAGCGGGCCTCCGACAAGGACATCGCCGGGATGATCGTCGAGTTCACCGAGAAGTTCGCCCGCACCGGCCGCACCCGCACGCGCGGCAGCGGCTGATGGACACGGCGCTGACCCAGCCCCCCATCCACATCGGCGGCGTCGAGATCCCGGCCGGCGAGCGCCGGCTCATCGATCTGCCGGTTCCCCATCTCTACACCCACGCCGCCCTCACCATCCCGGTTCGGGTGCTGCACGGCCGCCGGCCGGGCCCGCGCCTCTTCGTGTGCGCGGCCATCCATGGTGACGAGATCAACGGCGTAGAGATCATCCGGCGCGTGCTAGGGGTCAAGGGGATCGAGCGCCTCATAGGCACGCTGCTCGCGGTCCCGGTGGTAAACGTCTATGGGTTCATCAACCAGTCGCGTTATCTACCCGACCGCCGCGACCTCAACCGCTGCTTTCCTGGCTCGGAGAAGGGGCCCCTGGCGGCGCGCCTCGCGCACGTCTTCTTCAGCGAGATCGCGGCGCTCTGCACGCACGGGATCGACCTCCACACCGGGGCTATCCACCGCCACAACCTGCCCCAGGTGCGCGCCTGCACCGATGATCCGGAGACCATGCGCATGGCGCGCGCCTTCGACGCCCCGGTGCTCATCAACACGGCGCTCGTGGACGGCTCGATCCGCCGGGCCCTGGCGCGCCGCGGGATCCCGATCGTGGTCTACGAGGCCGGCGAAGCCCTGCGCTTCGACGAGGTCGCGATCCGGGTCGGCGTACACGGCGTCCTGTCGGTAATGCGCTATCTCCGGATGCTGCCGCCCCTGCGTACCCGGCAGCCCCGCATCGAACCTCTGGAGGGCCGCTCGAGCGGCTGGGTACGGGCACCGCAGAGCGGCATCCTGCGCACGCTCACCCCGCTCGGGGCCAGGGTAGAGGCACATCAACGCCTGGGCGTCGTGGCCGAC
>JALZID010000059.1 GCA_030860485.1 Pseudomonadota bacterium
GGATGATCCCCTCAAAAAGGCCGATCTAGATCCCTGATGCTGCTCCAAAATCGGCCTGGATAGTGAAATCCCTTGTAACATGCCGCGGCAGTATAGGCTTTCACCACAATTTTTAGAGGCTCCCATATGAAGGACCTGCCGAAAGGGTCGGATCGGAGCGCCTATTTTGCCTTGCACAAGTCGGTCGGGCTCACGGTATTTTTGCTCGCCGCGCTCAGGCTCGTATGGCGCGCGACCCACCCCCGCCGCCGCCGTTACCGGCGTCGATGGCCCGGTGGCAAAACGTCTTGGCGCGTGGCAATCACGGGCTCCTGTACGCGCTCATCTTCCTGCAGCCGGTCTCGGGGTATCTATCGCCTTCCTTCAGTGGCTATCGCACTAGCTTCTTCGGGTTTCCCCCTGCCGCAATGGGGTTGGAAGGAGCCGTTCCTGAACGAGCTTTTCACCGATATCCACGAGGCCAGCGCCATCACGCTCGCGGTCCTGGTCGGGGTGCACGTGCTGGCGGCCGTGGCCCATGCCGTGAGACCGGGCGACCATCTGTTCCGTCGCATGTTGCCTCGGAGCCTGGTTCCGTAGCGTGGCCGAGCCCGTCATTCGCGTCAGCGTGGCGGCCATCGCCGAGCGCGCCCGCAGCTTCCTGATGGTAGAGGAGGCCATTGAGGCGGGTCGGCGGGTGTTCAACCAGCCGGCCGGGCACCTGGAGCCGGGCGAGACGCTCGTGGAGGGCGTGCGCCGAGAGGTGCTGGAGGAGACGGCCTATCGGTTCGAGCCCGCGGGGCTCGTGGGGTTGTACCTGTACCGGAACCCAGGGAGCCACATCACCTACCTGCGGGTGTGTTTCCATGGCGCCTGTGTCGCGCACGACCCGGCCCGACCGCTCGATGCGGAGATCGTGCGGGCGGTGTGGCTCACGCGCGCGGAGCTCGTGGGACGGAGCGACCGCCTGCGCACTCCCTTGGTCCTACGCTGTCTTGACGATTACCTGGCCGGCCGGCGCTTTCCGCTCGCGGTCATCGCGGACCTCGCGGGCCTGCCGTGATCCCGTCGCGCGAGCCCGGTCCGGCCGCGGCCGTCACCGTGGGGCTGTCGGGCGGCGTGGACTCGGCGGTCGCGGCGCTGCTCTTGAAGCGCCAGGGCTACGAGGTCTCCGGCGTCTTCATGAAGAACTGGGAAGACGACGACAGCGAGGACTACTGCCCCGCGCGGGCCGATCTCATCGACGCCGTGGCGGTGGCCGAGCGCATCGGGATCGAGGTGGATGTCGTAAACTTCACCGCCGAGTACCGCGAGCGCGTCTTCGCGAGCTTTCTCATGGACGTGGGTGAGGGCCGTACGCCAAACCCCGATGTCGTGTGCAACCGCGAGGTCAAGTTCAAGCTGTTCCTGGACCACGCACTCGCCCGCGGCGCCGAGCGCATCGTCACGGGCCATTATGCGCGGATCGCGCGGCAGGGCGGCCGTTATCGCCTGCTCAAGGGCGTGGATCGCGACAAGGACCAGAGCTACTTCCTCTATACGCTCGGTCAGGCAGAGCTCGGCCGCGGGCTGTTCCCGCTCGGCGGGCTCACCAAGCCCGAGGTGCGGCGTCTGGCGCGCGAGGCGTGTCTGTCCGTGCACGACAAACGCGACAGCACCGGGATCTGCTTCATCGGCGAGCGTCCCTTTCAGGCGTTCCTCGCCCGCTATCTCGCGCCCCGGCCGGGAGAGATCCGGACCGTGGCAGGCGAGACCGTGGGCGAGCACCCCGGTGTCTTCTATTTCACCCTCGGCCAGCGCGCCGGGCTTCGCATCGGGGGGGTCGCCGGTGCCGCGGAATCACCGTGGTATGTGGTGGCCAAGGATCTCGACAACGACGTCCTGGTCGTGGCCCAGGGGCATGACCATCCTCTCCTCATGAGCCGTGCCCTCACGGCGACGGAGCTGTCCTGGGTCGGCGGGACGACCCCCGCGCTGCCCTGCGCGTGCAGCGCCAAGACGCGCTACCGGCAGCCGGACCAGGCCTGTGCCATCGTGGCCCTGGAGGCGGGCCGGGCGCGGGTGGTGTTCGAAGAGCCCCAGCGCGCCGTCACGCCCGGTCAGGCGGTGGTGCTTTATCAGGGCGAGGAGTGCCTCGGCGGGGGGACCATCGCGTCTACGGAGCGCCTCGCGCCCAGTGCATTGAACCGGGCGGATGGGTCGCGGCACGATCGCCGGCACTCGAGCGCCTGCAAGGACTGAGAGGTTGTGAAAAAACCTACTGCGCTCGGGATCTCGCGTTCCGGCGGTGCTCGGAATCCTCATGTATTTCAACATACACTCCGGTTCCTGCGCTCCGGCGGAACGCGATCTCCCTTCGCTCGCGACGGTTTTTTCACAACCTCTGAGAGGAAAATCAGCCCAACATCCAAGGATGCACACCTCTCCACCCTTGCAAGGCCCCACACCCGCTACCCGCCATGAATCGCATGGCGGCCTTGCGGAACTTCATTGAAGTTCTTATCCTTAACGACAAAGTCCCTTCGGAGATACCTCTAGTTTGTAATTCTTACCGATTCGGACCGTCTACCGCAAGCGCCACCGATTTTAACCTGATGTCTTCTGACCAAGTTGTAAGCGCGCGTGCTTTTTTCTGGCTCGCGCTTGCCGTGGTCATTGCCGTTCTCATTTACCTCTTGAGCCCAATCCTGACGCCGTTTTTATTAGCTGCGATCCTGGCTTACATGGGCGACCCGCTGGTGGATCGGCTGGAAGCCAAACAACTTCCTCGCACACTCGGTGTCTTGATAGTCATGTTCTTGCTGATCGGATTTATGATCTTGATCCTGGTCATTCTGGTGCCTTTGTTCGAACAGCAGGCGGCAACATTGATGCAACGTTATCCGCAACATCTGGAAGCGCTAAGCTCTTACGTAACACCCTGGTTGGATCGTTTCGGCATTGATTTCGAGCTGGATATCCAGGGAATCAAACAGGCGCTGATGGAGAATCTTCCCGCCGCCAAAAGTTTCGCGGCCAAGCTGATACCTAGTTTGACAACCGGCGGTCTCGCATTAGTCGAATTCGTGATCAATCTGGTGCTCGTGCCGGTGGTGTTGTTTTACGTATTGCGCGACTGGGACCGCATGATTACGCATATCGGCGAAACGATTCCAATACGCGCTCGAGACGAAACCATTGCCATGACTCGCGACGTCGATAAAGTCCTGGGACAATTTTTACGCGGCCAATCGTCGGTCATGCTGTTGCAAAGTGTTTTTTACGTCACGGGCCTTTGGCTCGTCGGTCTGGACTTTGCGCTGCCGATCGGCATCCTGGCGGGGCTGCTCTGCTTTGTTCCTTATCTCGGCGCCATCGTAGGGTTCGTGCTCGCCACGCTCGCCGGATTGATTCAATTCCAAAGTTTCGGAGGATTGATCCCCGTGTGGATCGTTTTCTTCCTCGGGCAATTACTGGAAGGAATGGTCGTCACACCTTGGTTGGTGGGAGACCGCATCGGGCTGCATCCGGTATTGGTGATTTTTGCGCTGCTCGCTTTCGGCCAGTTGTTCGGGTTTTTCGGCGTGCTGCTGGCGCTGCCCGCGAGCGCGGCGCTCGTGGTTGGGTTCAAGTATTTGCACCAGAAATACACCGACAGCGCACTATACAGCGAACCGAAAGAAAGTCTCGTCATTGTTCCCTCTCAAGAACCGGAAGGGACGGAAAGAGTCGAAGGGGTGAACGAGTGAAAGGCGTGAAGGGTGAGAGTGGAACAGTCGATACTAGAGTTGGCGCGCACCGACGAGGGAGTCTCGCCGAGAGTCAGGCTCAAACCACAGGTAGATAGACAGTACCGGAAAGGGGTTCCTCATCGATACGGGTCAGGAATCAGTCGAGAAACGGCATTGATTTTGATATTCTGATGCAACTGAACGAAGGCGTCACCGGACGCCCATCTCACGACCCCTACAACGATGGCGTTCAAACACCATCACTTTACGGAGAAAGACAATGGCAGCAAAAAAGGCAAGCAAAGAAGCATCGGCACGCAAGCAGTCCGCGAGTAAGAAAGGCGGTACTAAGAAGCGCAGCCCTAAAAAGGATTCAGTCGTTAAGACGGAAATGAAGAAGACGGCGGTCAAAGTGCTGGCCGGAGCGGCTGCGGGCGCAGTTCGCGCGATCATAGGGCCGCTCGAAGAGGCTGCGGGTAAGAGCGAAGAGGCTGCGGGTACGGGCGAAAGGGCTGCGGATCTCGATAAGCAAGGCGGAAACAAAGGCGGGAGGCCTACCAGAAAATCTGGATCTAGCAATTAAGCCTCCAGTAGTGACTCATGATGGGGTGAGGAACCCCATCGTTGGAACTTCGCGGCGGTTCACGCATGATTACCTTCGTGAATTCAAGACCCCGTCGAATGATTATGCCCTGACCCATCGGGTCGGGCTGACGATAAAACGAGACGGACCCGTTACACTTCTTTGGCTCAGGGCCAATCGTCGAATCCCATAAAGGAGGCACAAGGCATGGGTGATACTAAAAAGAGCGTAACCGGTGCGAACGCGGATGCGGGCGACGAAAGCTTGCCCTCGCTGATTGGTCGCCTGGGCGAAGATATAGTCACTCTACTGGAGACCAAACTCGGCCTGCTGCAGCTCGAGATCAAAGAAGACGTAAACGCGTATCTGCGCGGGCTCGTCTCTATCGGCGTGGGGGGTATAATCGCAGTCGTCGGGTTCTCGCTGCTGAACATGGCTATAGCCTTCCTGGTTTCCGCGCTATTTGAAGAGACTCTGCTCATCCAGCCGGTCAAGTACGCGCTCGGCTTTATTATTGTGGGCGTGATCTATTTGATCATCGGGGCAGCTGTCATGATAAGAGCTAAAGATCGATTGGCGAAACAGAACCTCGCGCCCGAAAGGAGCATCAAGCAGCTCGAAAAGGACAAGCAGTGGTTGAAGCGAGAGTCATAAACCGACTCAGCCTGTTAGTGACAAGCGAGTTAGGGGGAAGGCCAGTGGTTAAAGAAAGAGACTTACAAGGCGCCCGGGCACTACGAACAGGCGGGAGGAGAGAGCCTGGCAAAGCGCAACTCCAACGCCAAATGGAGGAGGCGCGCGAGTCTATTTCACAGACCGTCGAGGAAATCAAGGACACTGTCGAAGACCAGTACGAATCAGTAAAGGAGGCTGTCAGCGGGGTGCTCGACTACCGGGAACAGTTTCAAAAGGACCCTATTGTCTGGAGCGTGGGCGCGCTGTCAGCCGGCTTCGCTCTAGGCTACACTCTCGGCTACGCACACAAGAATACGAAGCCCGCCGGGCGCAAACGCTCTGAGGTAGCCGCCTTTGCTGACACCCTCGTTGACGAACTCTCCACGGTGGGCAACAGCCTCGTCATGCCCTCGCTCAACGCGAAGATCAAGCAGTTGTTCGGCTTTGACCTCTCCGACATGTTAGAGGAGATCGGCGGCGCTAAAAAGACACGCGGCAGGAAGAAGTCATCCAGGAAAGGCGGCGCGAAGAAAGAGTCGCAAGGCGCACGAAGAAGCGTTCCTACTGTAAGGCGTTAGGGGATACCTGATGCGCTACGCTATCACTCTCCCTGTGCTCGCCAGCTTTTCGCTGCTGGGTCTTGCCGCCTGTGGAGAACGCGCGACATTGCCGGTGCGGGCTGGTACCGGCCCGCAGCCGACGTTGCCGGCGGCGAATCCCACGCTGATCCCCACCGTCAACATCGCTCCGGCGAAGGGATGGCCCGCCGGTACGACCCCGACCGCCGCCGCCGGCCTTACCGTGAGCGCTTTCGCAAACGGGCTGGATCACCCGCGCTGGCTCTATGTGCTTCCCAACGGCGATGTGCTCGTCGCCGAAACAAACGCCGTGCCCGGGCCCGAGGACGGGGCAGGCATTAAGGGCTGGGTTATGAATCGATTCTTGGAGCGCGCGGGTGCGGGCGTTCCAAGCGCCAACCGCATCAGGTTGCTGCGCGACGCCGACGGGGACGGCATGGCGGAAACGCGAAGCGCCTTTCTGCAAGGGCTGAATTCGCCCTTCGGCATGACGCTCGTCGGCGGCAGCCTCTATGTCGCCAATACCGATGCGATCGTGCGCTTCCCGTATCGCGGCGGGGAAACGGAGATCACCGCCCCGGGAGTAAAGATCGTCGATCTGCCCGCAGGCCCACCCAACCATCACTGGACCAAGAATGTCATCGCAAGCCGCGATGGTTCCCGCCTTTATGCGACGGTCGGCTCGAACAGCAATGTGGCCGAGAACGGGTTGGAAAAGGAGGTCAACCGCGCCGCAATTCTCGAAGTCGATCCTGCCACAGGCGGCTCGCGGGTCTTCGCCTCGGGCTTACGCAACCCGAACGGTCTTGCTTGGCAGCCCCGGAGTGGGGCGCTCTGGACCACGGTCAATGAACGCGATGAGATGGGCAGTGACCTCGTCCCCGACTACATGACGTCGGTGAAGGACGGCGGCTTCTACGGGTGGCCTTACAGCTACTACGGCCAGCATGTCGACAAGCGGGTGAAGCCTCCGCGGCCGGATCTGGTCGCGAATGCGATTGTGCCCGACTATGCCCTCGGCCCGCACACCGCCTGTCTCGGGCTTGCCTTCTACGAGGGAAATCTCTTGCCGGCGCGGTATGCGGGCGGGGCGTTCGTCGGTCAGCACGGCTCATGGAACCGCAAGCCGCGGAGCGGTTACAAGGTGATTTTTGTGCCATTCGTCGATGGTCGACCAGCCGGCACGCCCGAGGATGTGCTGACCGGCTTTGTCAATGCGGACGGGGAGGCGCTGGGTCGTCCGGTTGGCGTGGTGGTCGACCGAGCGAGCGCGCTGCTGGTCGCCGACGACGTTGGCAACATCGTGTGGAGGGTAACGCCCGCCGAAAAAGAGGCGGCCGTCCAACGCTGATTTGTCGAACACGGTAACGGCTTCGAAGCATGTTGAGGTATCGAAGGAAGGAATTCAGGCAGTGGGCGTTGGGTTGACCATATTGGGCTGTTGATTTAACCTGGATTATATCCACCAGAACCCGGTCAAATGCGGCTATGTCGACCAGCCGGAGCATTGGCGCTACTCCAACGCCCGGAATTATGTGGGGCAGGAAGGCTTGAACGAGGTGATGCGGGTCTGGTGATGGAGACGTGAAGCGGGAGCTTCACGGACACGGTTCCCAATCCGGAGCTTGGGAACCAGCAGAACAATGAGGTGCCAGAGCGTCCATTGGCGCTCCTGCCCTCTGGCTCGGCATTTGCCAAGGCCGTTTGATCGAACACCGATCTATGACCCTAGCGCGCCGCGTCTCACGCCAAACTGCACCACTACCCGCGCAATGTGTCCGTTGCTCAAACGAAAAAATTGGCGACAATGTGACCCGTAGAGCTCAGGCATGGATGAGGCGCTGATTCCAAACGACATGCTGGACTTTCTCCTCCGGCATATCGATTCCATCGCGCAGTTGGAAGCACTGCTGCTCCTGCGCGCCGATCCGGCGTGTGCCTGGAGTGCAGAGACGCTCGCCAAACGGCTGTACATCACCACTCAGGAAGCGGCAGTGGTATTGGAACGTTTAGCCGCGGACAGTTTTTTAGCCGCCGCGCCGGACGCGCTCGGTGACTATCAGTATCACCCGGCCTCAGGCGAGCTTGCCACCATGATCGACCGGGTTGCCGCGCTCTACGCGGAATATCTCATTCCGGTGACTCACCTGATCCACGCCAAGCCCCGGACCCGGGTCCAAGAGTTTGCCGACGCCTTCAAGCTGCGCAAGGGCGACTGATATGGCTACCGTCATCTATACGTTATGCGCGATCACCGCGCTGTTATGCGCCGTCCTGTTGCTCCAGGCCTACCGCCGCAGCCGCTATCCGTTCCTGCTCTGGAGCGGCCTGTGTTTCGTGGGACTGACCGCCAACAACGCCCTGGTGGTCGTCGATAAACTGATCGTTCCGGGCAGTGATTTATCGACGTGGCGTCTGGGGATCGGTCTGCTGGCTATGTTGGTGCTTTTGTACGGATTGATTTGGAAAGTGGACTGAGGTGCGGCTATGAATGCGGTTATCCTGGGCGCCATTGCTATGGCTTCGCTTGTTGCGGCGATGTTCTTTCTCCGTTTCTGGAAGAACACCCGCGACCGGTTCTTTCTCTTCTTCGCCATTTCCTTCTTTGTGGAGGCATTGAATCGCGTCGCCCTCGGCTTAACCGCCGTGTCCAAGGAACAGGAACCGTTCTTTTACCTGGTACGGCTGTGCGCCTTTGTGCTGATTATCGTGGCCATTGTGGACAAAAACCGCGCCGGGAATCTCCCCGCGAAATCGACGCGGCCCTCTGCGCGGTAGGGGCTTGACGGCTCAACTTTCTTGACACAGAGCGTTCCAGTACATTGTACCAAGCGGTGGTAATCAGTCAGGCGAACGCCCTTTTACCTCATCGCTCAACCTCGCGATAGTCTCCGCCGCCATGCGCGCACCGGCAGCGAGGAGGATACGGCCGGCCTTCCAGGCCTGTTCGCGCAGGCGGTTCCAATGATCCTCCCGCTTGAGCTCCCGCAGGCAGCGTAGATATTGTACCCGTTGCGAGTGATCGAGCTTGCCGAGGATCGCCGGGATCACCCCTTCTTCGATATTGTATATCTGTTCAGGCCGCGAGTTGACCGCGATCACGTCGCCCACATCGATCCCCAGGTCCTCGGCCGTTGCCTCCATGGCCGCTCGGATTGCCTGCTCCTTGGGCCGCTGGGGTTGGGCAATATTGTAGGGCGGGTCCCATTCACGCAGGGGACGGAGCTGATCGACATGGGTCAGGACGACCAGGAGCGGGGGCGCGATCAGATCGGGACGACGCTGAAACAGGACGTTGATATTATTAAGTAGCTGCCGGTCTGCGTGTCGCGCGGCGTTGGTGGCCGAGCACACGAGTAGGATCAGGTCGCTGCGCAAGAGCTCGGCCTCTGCTTCATGGAATCCCTGATCCGCCGCCGGCCCGGCATAGCCGGCGCTATCGAGGACGATCATGCGCCTCGCTTCATCGCGCTCCAATACGTAGGGGATGATCCCGGAGGTCAGGGGTAGCACATCGGTCATGGCCCGAAGCTCACCGAAGAGGGCATTAATGAGACTGGATTTACCGGCTTTGACCTGGCCCAGCACGAGCAGCCGCAATGGTTCCTCGGCGGGCGGCCGGCGCTCAAGGTCTGTGCGCGAGTATTTAGTTATATATTCAGCAGTGGGTCGATCGCTCAAGATCAAGGCCCCACTGTAGAGCTCGATCGCGTAGTAGGCGACCTTCTTCACATAGCTCTGCAATAACCAGGTCTTGATTTCATCGGCGGGGTATCTCAGAGCCTGGTGCGTGGTCAGATCGCGCAGCTCGCGCAACACGGCCGCCACGGGATTGATGGCCAGGGAACCCAGCCGGTATACGTCGTAGCACTTGCTCGTGAAGCTCGCGAGGCTGTGCCCGCGCATCAGATCGTGGATGGTCAGCATATGACTGAAGGGGATGTTATCAAGGAGTCTTCTCAGATCCTTGCTGACCAGCTCGATGATCATGAGGAGATAGGGGATCGCGATCTCGAATGGCGCATTTTTCGATTTCGGGTGATAATGTCGGGCGACGGCCGTGATCGTCTCTCGCCCCAGCTCGATGAGTCTGGCGGGGTCGTCGAGCGGGTAGTCCGCGAGCGTGAGCTTCTCCGTGATCGCGGTGGCCTTATCCCAGGCGGCGCGGTTGCGGTCTGGCCAGTGGGGGTCCGGCTGCACCTCGGGTTTGTCCGTGAGCGCGACCGTGTGCTTACGGTTCAGCCACACCAGCATCAACCAGGCGGCCCCAGCCAGGCACGCCAGTACCAGCAGCCACTCCAGGATCAGCCCCTGTTGCCATAGCCACACGAGTCCCAGCGGCAGCAGGGTGATGGCAGGCAGCACGATCACCGCAATCGCCGCCAGCCAGCGCGGCGAGAACTTCATCGATGAGGCCCGGGTGGTCATGACGGTGCAAGGCCCTGAAGAAAATAAGTAGATTCAAGACCGTAGCGCTTGCACGTAGCGCGCTAACAATTCCCGCCCGGCCCGCAATTCCTCCGCGTAGATCCGCTCGAGCACCGCCCTGTCAGGCACGTCTCCCTTCTTTATCGAGCTGAAATACCAACACAGGGTCTTGCCCAGGGCATAGGTCACGCCAGCGGTGTAGACCGAGGCGATGGCGGTCCCGTACGCCGGGATGAATTTGATCAGCTCCCTGCCGCCCCAGCGCAAGAGATAGCCCAGGCCCAGGGCGCTCGCGATCTCTGCGTAGCGCTCGTGCGTGAGCTCCTGATTATAGATAGAGGCAATGGCCTGCAGCATCTTCGCCTGCAGCGACAATACAAACGGCACGCTGACCATGGGGATCGGAATCGCCTCCAGACCTCCGGCGAGGAAGGCATAGGTCAGGATGTGGGGGTGGGCCGTTTGGGCATAGATGTCGCGGAGCTGTTCCATGTGTTCCGTGCTCTGGAACAGCGCCCGTAACCCCAAAGGCAGGGCGGCCTCGATCGCCGCCCATAGCGCGTCGAGCCCGTAATGGACTGGCGCGTAGCCGTCTTCGGGCAAGGTGAAATCTAGCGCCACAAAAGCCGCCTCGATATCAGCAAACCACTCCCGCTGCTTAAGCAGCGAGCGTGCAAGATCCTTGGGCACGGTCGGCGGCCAGGGAGTGCTGGCATAGGGATAAGGATCGAGATGCGGCGTGGCCCGGTTGGGATAGCCTTCATGCAGGGTGGTCTGAACCACGATCACCGGCCACCCTGGGTGTTCCTTCAGGATCGCCCGCAAGGCCTGTAACACCTCCTGTTGCGCGTGATCCATCGCTTTCATCACGACCATCAAGAGATGCGCCTGTTGCCCGAATAAACGCATGTCCTCGGTCGGGTCATAATCGACCTCGCCCAGCCCCCGGGTGTCCAGGAAGCGGACGAAACAGTGCGTTGTGTCAGGGAAGTCGTAGAGACGCGCGGTACGCGTGCAGGGTTGGAAGCCATTGCCGATGGCGGTATCGTCGCGACCCGTGAGCGCCCGGATCAGGGCGCTTTTGCCCGACTGGGCCTTGCCGAGCAGCCAGATCACCGGGAGCGGCAGGGTCTGTTTGACCGCGTCGAGTTTTTCCGCCAGCTTTCTCTCGCTGATCTTGGGCGTGAAGATCGCGCCAGTCAGCACATCGCGGAATGGTTGGGCTCTTGGCATTGCGGTTTCGTCGGAATGGGCCTCGATGCTCACGGTGGCACTGCGGACCCGTCTGGTTCTCAGGGCAGACCCGGCGCCGAGCGTTGTACCGCCCGGTCAGCCCGAACCGCCATGCAGAGCCACGAGAGCGCCATGGCCAGAGCGCTGCCGACTGTCCGTTCCTCGGGATCCATACGCGCCCCCATCCGCCATAGCAGGACAAGGTAGCCACTTCACGGCCATCGTGCAATCGGACGGGCAGACGCCCGCGGGCTGCACGAGCTGTTGACGGTGTCAGAGGCCGAGGCTCACCGGTGCCGGGCGTTGGGTATGTGCCTTGCCCAGGGCACTGGGCCGCCGGGGTCACCGGGCCCCTGCCATGTTGGAAAAGACTGAGGGTGGCCACGATTCGCGGTTTACGATATCCTCCGCGTTCCTTCAGGCGCGTAGCTCAGTTGGTTAGAGCACCACCTTGACATGGTGGGGGTCGTTGGTTCGAGTCCAATCGCGCCTACCAATGACTGTCCGGCAGGGCGGCAGCCCCGCCCGGAAGACCGGAGCACCGCTGCGGCGGTGCTTTTTTATTGAGGATCCGACCATAGAGCCCCTCGTACCGGCCATGGAGGATGGGTAGAACATGCCCGCCATCACCCTGCCGGACGGCAGCCGGAGACAGTATCCGGCCGCCCTTAGCGTCGCCGAAATCGCGGCTTCGATCGGGTCCGGCCTCGCGCGCGCCGCACTCGCCGGCCAGGTCGACGGCCGGCTCGTCGACACCGCGTTCCGGATCGGCCATGACGCGCACCTGCGGATCGTGACTGCTGACGAACCCGAGGGGCTCGAAATCCTGCGCCACAGCACTGCTCATCTCCTGGCCCAGGCCGTCAAGCGCCTGTTTCCGAGCGCCCAGGTCACCATCGGGCCGGTGATCGAGGACGGGTTCTACTACGACTTCGCCTTCGAGCGCGCCTTCACCCCCGAGGATGTGGCGGCCATTGAGGCAAAGATGCGGCAGTTGGCGCAAGAGGACCATGCGGTCAGCCGCGAAGTCCTGGGCCGCCCAGAGGCGATAGAATTGTTCCGCGGTATGGGGGAGCACTATAAGGCCGAGATCATCGCGTCGATCCCGGAAGGGGAGGAACTGTCGCTCTACCGGCAGGGGGATTTCGTAGACCTCTGCCGCGGGCCGCACGTCCCGAGCACCGGGCGCCTCCGGGCCTTCAAGCTCACCAAGGTGGCCGGGGCCTATTGGCGCGGCGACTCGCGCAACGCGATGCTGCAGCGGATCTACGGCACCGCCTGGCCCGACAAGAAGGCCCTGGACGACTACCTCCATCGGTTGGAACAAGCGGAGCGCCGCGACCACCGCCAGCTCGGCCGCCAGCTCGACCTCTTCCATATGCAGCCCGAGGCCCCCGGCATGGTGTTCTGGCACCCCAAGGGCTGGGTGCTCTACCAGGAGGTGCAGGGCTACATCCGCGAGCGGCTCCGGCGCCACGGCTATGAGGAGGTGCGCACCCCCGAGGTCGTGGACCGGAGCCTGTGGGAGCGCTCGGGGCACTGGGACAAGTTCCGCGAGGTCATGTTCACCACCAGCTCCGAGAATCGCGACTACGCGGTCAAGCCCATGAACTGCCCCTGTCACGTGCAGATCTTCAACCAAGGCATCAAGAGCTATCGCGACCTGCCCTTGCGCCTGGCCGAGTTCGGGTCCTGCCATCGCAACGAGCCCTCCGGGACCCTGCACGGGCTCATGCGGGTCCGGCACTTCGTCCAGGACGATGCGCACATCTTCTGCACCGAGGACCAGATCGAGTCCGAGGTCTCGGCCTTTATCGATCTCTTGTACTCGGTCTATGCGGACTTCGGCTTCGATAAGATCATCATCCGACTGTCCACACGCCCCGAGGCCCGCGTGGGCAGCGACGCGGTATGGGACAAGGCGGAGGCCGCGCTAGCGCTGGCCTTGGAACACAAGGACCTCGCCTATGCACTGCAACCCGGCGAGGGGGCGTTCTATGGGCCCAAGATCGAGTTCTCGCTCACCGACTGCATCGGGCGGGTGTGGCAGTGCGGGACCATCCAGGTGGACTTCTCGATGCCCGAGCGCCTAGGCGCCCAGTACGTGGCCGAGGACGGCGGGCGGCGCGTTCCCGTCATGCTGCACCGGGCCATCCTGGGATCGCTGGAGCGCTTCATTGGCATCCTCATCGAAGAGCACGCCGGCATCATGCCGCTGTGGCTCGCGCCGCTGCAAGTCGCGGTCCTCTGCATCACCGATGCGCATGCCGAATACGCCCGAGAGGTCGAGCGCGCGCTGCAGGGTGCCGGCATCCGCGCCGTGGCCGACTTGAGAAACGAAAAGATCGGCCTTAAGATCCGCGAGCATACGCTCTCCCGCGTGCCGTACCTGGCGATCGTGGGGGGCCGGGAGGTGGCGGACCGGAGCGTGGCCGTGCGAACGCGCGCCGGGGAGGACCAGGGGTCCATGCCCATCGCCGCGTTCGCCGAGCGCATCGAGTCGGAAATGGGGTGGCGCGCCCGCCGGCCGGTATCGTCACCAAGGTCGTAACTTGCGGAGGATCAGCACATCGCGTTAGAGAAAAAGAATCGCGTGAACCACGCGATCACGTCGCCGACGGTCCGGCTCATCGGGGCCGACGGCGGTCAGGTGGGGGTGGTCACTCTCGAAGAGGCGCTGAAGGCCGCCGAGGGCAACGACTTGGACCTGGTCGAGATCGTGCCGAACGCCGAACCGCCGGTCTGCCGGGTCATGGACTTCGGCAAGTTCATCTTCGATCAGAACAAGAAGCGCCACGTCCAGAAGAAGAAACAGAAGCAGGTCCAGGTCAAGGAGATCAAGCTGCGGCCCGGTACCGGCGAGGGGGACTACCAGATCAAGCTGCGCAACGTAGTCCGTTTCCTGGATCAGGGAGACAAGGTGAAGGTGACCTTGCGCTTTCGCGGGCGGGAGATGGCGCATCAGGACCTCGGGGCGCAGATGCTCAAGCGGGTCGAGCAGGATCTGGTGGGCAAGGCAACGGTCGAGCAGATGCCGAAGATGGAAGGGCGCCTGATGGTCATGGTGATGTCGCCCGCCAAGCGGCAATGAGTGCCCGGCGGTCCGCGAGCGCAGCAGGTGTTTTCGCGCGCTCTTAGGTTGGTCTCGCATTCGAGTGAGTCCTTTTATGGGAGTCGGATCCAGTGCCGAAATTGAAATCGAATCGTAGTGCGGCCAAGCGGTTCAAGCCCACCGTGACTGGCCGCTTCAAGCATCGCCAGTCGTTCAAGAACCACATACTGACCAAGAAGAGCAGCAAGCGTAAGCGCCAACTACGGGGGCTTTTGATGATCCACGCCGCCGATCAGAAGGCGGTGCGGCAGATGCTGCCGTATAGTCGAACGAGGTAGGGGGAAAATGGCAAGGGTAAAACGCGGTGTCACCGCGCGCGCACGACACAAGAAGGTCTTGGCGCAGGCCAAGGGATTTCGCGGCCGACGAAAGAACGTCTTTCGGATCGCGAAGGAGGCCGTCACACGCGCACAGCAGTTCGCCTACCGCGACCGGCGCCAGAGGAAGCGGCAGTTTCGAGGGCTCTGGATCACGCGCATCAATGCCGCCGCGCGCCAGTTCGGGCTGTCTTACAGCCGCTTTATGAACGGTTTGCGCATGGCCTCGGTCGACGTGGACCGCAAGGTCCTGGCCGATCTGGCCGTGACCGATCCCCCGGCCTTCGCGCGCCTCGCCGAAAAGGCCAAGGCGGCCCAAACCGAATCTAAGTACTCGAGTTGAGGCTCGTTTAGGCCGGGCGGCACACCCTGCGGCGCTCGGCAGGGGGCCGGGGAACCCGGTTCGATACCAGATTCGATAAGGGGGGTTCGATAGGGAATGGCAGGGGAAAGGCCGGCGGGCCTTTCCCCGTTTTTTTGTCCGGGTCGAGCGTGCACGCCCGGCCTCGTGGTACTGAACACTCGAAGGCGACAGCCGCAAGCGATGAACGATGTGACCCAGGTGCTCGACGAGGCACGGCAGGCCGTCGCCGAGGCGCAGAACCTCGGCGAGCTCGAGGCCACGCGCGTGCGTTGGCTCGGGAAGAAAGGGGTACTGACGCGGCTCCTCAAGCAGCTCGGTGGCCTACCTCAGAGCGAACGCCCCGAGGCCGGAGCGGCCATCAACAGCGCCAAGCTCGCGATCACGGAGGCCCTGGAGACGCGCCGCCGGGCGCTCCGGGACGCCGAAATGGAATGCGCCATCGCGTCGGAAAAACTGGACGTGACGCTCCCGGGCCGCGGCCAAGCCCTGGGTGGGCTACACCCCGTGACCCGCACCCTGGAGCGCCTGTGTTCCCTGCTCTGCCAGATCGGCTTCGAGGTCGTGGAAGGCCCGGAAGTGGAGGACGACTACCACAACTTCGAGGCCTTGAACATCCCGGCGCATCATCCCGCGCGCACCACGATGGATACGTTTTATTTCGATGCCCATACCCTTTTGCGCACCCACACCTCCCCGGTACAGATCCGGACGATGAAGAGGCGCCCACCGCCCTTGCGCATCATCGCACCGGGGCGTGTCTACCGCTGCGATTCCGATCTGACGCACACTCCCATGTTCCATCAGGTCGAGGGACTCATGGTGGACGAGGACGTGAGCTTCGCCGATCTCAAGGGCGTGCTCGAAGACCTCATGCGCAACTTCTTCGAACAGGAGGATCTGGCGTTGCGCTTCCGGCCCTCGTACTTCCCTTTTACGGAGCCCTCCGCGGAGGTGGACATCCGCTGCGTCATGTGCCGGGGCGGCGGTTGTCGGGTATGCGGCGACAGCGGCTGGCTGGAGGTCCTGGGGTGCGGGATGGTCCACCCCAGGGTCTTTGAGCACGTCAGCATCGACAGCGAGCGCTTCACGGGCTTCGCCTTCGGTCTCGGCGTAGAGCGCCTGACCATGCTGCGCTATGGGGTGAACGATCTGCGCATCTTCTTCGAGAACGATGTTCGCTTCCTCGCGCAGTTCCGCTGAGCCGACCCATGAAGTTCAGTGAGCAATGGCTGCGCGAGTGGGTCGATCCCCAGGTCCCGACGGCCGCGCTCGCGGAAGCATTGATCCTGGCCGGTCTGGAGGTGGCGGCGGTGACCCCGGTGGCAAGCCGTTTTTCTGGTGTCGAGGTGGGAGAGATCAGGACCGTCGAGACACACCTTGGGGGCCCGGGGCTCCGGGTGTGCTCGGTACTCGGTCGGGAAGGGGATGCGCATACCGTCGTCTGTGGGGCACCGAACGCGCGTCCCGGTTTGCGGGTCGCCTGGGCGCGCGCCGGCGCCACCCTGCCCGGGGGGCGCGTGATCGGCCGCGCGGCCTTCGGCGACGTGGCCTCTGCGGGAATGCTGTGCTCGGCCGACGAGCTGGGGCTCGAGGATCCAAGCGCTGGGATCCTGGAGCTACCAACCGGCAGCCCGATCGGTGCCGAGGTTTGGGATCTCCTGGGCCTGGATGACCAGGCGATCGAAGTGGACCTGACCCCCAACCGGGGTGATTGCCTGGGGCTCGCCGGCATCGCCCGCGAGATCGGGGTCTTGTTCCGCCGCCCCGTCACGCCCCCCGCGGTACGCCCCGTTGCGGCCGTCATCCCCGATGTCCTCGAGGTGCGGGTGCTCGCCCCAGCCGCCTGTCCAAGCTATGTCGGGCGCATCGTGCGAGGTCTCGACCTTCGCGCCCACACCCCGCTATGGATGCGTGAGCGGCTGCGACGGGCCGACGTCCGGTGCCTCGGCCCTATCGTGGATGTGACCAACTATGTGATGCTGGAGTGGGGGCAGCCCATGCACGCCTTTGATCTCGCGAGGCTCGGCGTCCCGATCGAGGTGCGCCATGCTCGGGAGGGGGAGCGCATCACCCTGCTTGATGGCCAGGATCTGGCACTCACGGGCGAGACCCTCGTCATCGCCGACCGCAACAGGGCGGTGGCCGTGGCCGGGATCATGGGCGGCCACGACACCGGCGTCGGCCCGAACACCACCGATGTGTTCCTGGAGTCCGCCTTCTTCGCGCCCGCTGCCGTGGCCGGCAAGGCACGCGTCTACCGCCTGCAGACCGACTCCTCCCACCGCTTCGAGCGCGGCGTGGACTTCGAGATCCAGGACCGGACCATGGAGCGCGCCACGGCCTTGCTGATCGCGATCTGCGGCGGGCGCCCCGGTCCCGTGGTCTCGAAGCGCGCCCTTGAGCACCTGCCGGCGCGCCATGCCATCACACTCCGGGCCCTCAGGATCCGCCGCTTGCTGGGGGTGGATGTGCCGGCCCAAGAGGTGGCGGAGGTGCTGTCCCGCCTCGGGATGTCCGTGGCCGCGGAGCCAGGGCCAGCCGCTTCGGAGGCGGGTATCTGGCGCGTGCGGCCGCCGTCGTTTCGCTTCGATGTCGCGATCGAGGCCGATCTCATCGAGGAGCTGGCGCGGATACGGGGTTACAAGCGCATCCCGGGCCGGTCTCCGCTCGGTGCCCTCAAGATAAACCCGAGACCCGAAAGAGCGCTGGACACCGCGCGCTTGCGCCAAGTGCTGTGCGACCGCGGTTATCAAGAGGCCATCACCTACAGCTTCGTGGATCCCGTGAACCTGGGGCGGCTGATGCCGGGGGTCGAGACGCTGCAACTCGCCAACCCTATCGCCAGCGACATGAGCGTCATGAGGCCCAGTCTGTGGCCGGGGTTGCTCGAGGCCTTGAAGGACAACCAGGACCGCCAAGCGGCGCGCGTCCGCCTCTTCGAGATCGGGCTCGTGTTCCGGCTGGCGGACGGGAAGCTGGAGCAGTGCCCCAAGATCGGCGGGGTCGCCTTTGGACCGTGTGTCCCGGAGCAGTGGTCGGAGCCACGCCGTGCGGTGGATTTCTTCGATGTGAAGAACGACGTCGAGGCCTTGCTCGCCCGGGCGGGTGCGGATGGAGGCGCGGTCGAGTTCCGTCCTCGTACCGATCCGGCCTTGCATCCCCATCAGTCCGCGGGCGTCCTGCGGGCCGGGCGCGAGGTGGGGGTGATCGGCGCCCTCCATCCCCTCACTGCCCGCGCGCTCGGCGTGCAGACCCCGGTGTGTCTCTTCGAGCTCGATCTCGGGCCCTTGTGCCGGCGCGAGCTGCCGAGCTACCGGCCGCTGTCCAGGTTCCCGCTCGTGCGGCGCGATCTCAGCCTCGTGGTGGATCGGGAGACCCCGGCCGCGGCGGTGCTCGGGTGCATCGCCGGCCAGGCCGGCGAAGTGCTGCAGGAGGCACGGCTTTTCGACCTCTATTGCGGGGAGGGCCTAGACACAGCCGAAAAAAGCATTGCCATAGGCTTGATCTTTCAAGGCATTTCTAGCACTCTTATAGATGAAGAGGTGGATGCCTTCGTGGAGCGGGTGCTGATCCGACTCCAAGACACCCTCGGCGCCCGACTCCGCGGCCAAAGAAATTCAGGCTAGTGCGCAGGGTTCCGGGTAGGCGGACGGGTGAAGGCGTTTGGGCAAACGGGTGGAACACGCGGCGGAGGGCAACTTGGTTCACGATACGGGGGCTCACGATACGGGCGGACGGGGATCGAGAATGGCGCTGACCAAGGCCTGGATAGCGGTGAGGCTGCACGAAGAGCTAGGCCTCAATAAGCGGGAGGCCAAGGACCTCGTGGAAGGGTTCTTCGAGGAGATGCGCCGTGCCCTGGAAATGGGGGAGCAGGTCAAGCTGTCGGGCTTTGGGAACTTCGATCTGCGCAGCAAGAGCCGGCGTCCGGGCCGCAACCCCAAGACCGGGGAGCCAATCCCGATCACGGCGCGAAGGGTGGTCACCTTCAGACCCGGGCAGAAGTTGAAGGCGCGGGTAGAAGCCTATGCTGGAAGCATCGAACACTAACGATCTGCCCGCGATACCGGGCAAGCGCTACTTCACCATCGGTGAGGTGAGCGATCTGTGCGCGGTCAAACCGCATGTCCTGCGCTACTGGGAACAAGAATTCCCCCAGCTCAAACCCATCAAGCGGCGTGGCAACCGACGGTATTATCAGCGCCAGGACGTGATCCTGATCCGCCAGATCCGCAGCCTCTTGTACGAACAGGGGTTCACCATCGGCGGTGCCCGCCAGCGCCTCTCCGGGGACGAGGTCAAGGCCGATTCCAGCGTGAGTCAGCAGATCATCCGACAGTTCCGCACCGAGTTGGAAGATTTGTTGGACCTCTTGCGCCGGTGATTCCCTGACCGTCGATGCCTTGCCCTCGGATACCTTTTCCGGGCGGATCTGGACTACAATAGACTATCTCACTCGGGGCGTAGCGCAGCCTGGTAGCGCACCACCTTGGGGTGGTGGTGGTCGGAGGTTCAAATCCTCTCGCCCCGACCAATCGACGACGGACATACCGGTGACCCGGCCCCAACCCGGTCTTGTCCTGATGAGAGTGTCCTACGGGACAGGTTACGTCACGGAGATACAGAACCTCGCCGCCTCACCAACCTCGGTATGAACTGACCACCGTCCCACAGCACGTCATCCAGCGCGGCAACAACCGGCAACCCACGTTGAGCAATTAGAAGTTGAGGTTGCAGTCTGACCCGGACCCGTATTTTTCATGAGGGGGCACCATGCTTGGGAAGCTCTTCGATCGCCTGTTAGGCGCTAGACCGTGGTATCGCCTGCCCGGGCTCCTGGCGGCGCTCAAGATCATCCGGATCCGCAACAAGCTGCGCGAGCGCAACCTGCACGACACGGAAGAGCCCCCTTTCGAGAAGGTCGATCCGCCGGTGGCGGACCCGAAATACCGTCAGGAACGGACACTGGATGGAGCCTACAACGACCTCGCGTATCCGAGGATGGGCAGCGCCGGGACGCGATTCGGCCGGAACTTCGCCCTGGAGCACACGCACCCGGAGACGGCCACGTTGCTGGACCCCAACCCGCGCGCGGTGAGTCAGAAGCTCATGACGCGGCATGCGTTCCAACCGGCGACCTCGCTCAATCTCATGGCCGCGAGCTGGATCCAGTTCATGGTGCACGACTGGTTCGTGCACGAACAGAGTGACAGCGAGCACATCGAGGTGCCGGGGACGCCGGGGGATCGCTCGGGCGAGCCGGGAGACTATGGCGCCATGCGCGTCCCGCGCACCCGGCCGGACCCGGCGCCGCCCGGCTCGACGCGGCCGCCCGCCTACCGGAACCTCCACCCACATTGGTGGGACGGCTCGCAGGTTTACGGCGCGAATGTCGCGACCGCTTCCAGGCTGCGGACCTTCCAGGACGGCAGGCTCCGGATCCGCGACGATGGCCTTTCGTTCGTCGATGAGGCGACCGGTATCGATATCGCCGGCGTCACCGACAACTGGTGGATCGGCCTCAGCATGTTGCACGCGCTCTTCACGCGGGAGCACAACGCGATCTGCGATCGCCTGAAATCGCTCCATCCCGGCTGGTCGGATGACGCGCTATACGCCAAGGCCAGGCTCATCAACGCGGCGCTCATGGCCAAGATCCACACGGTGGAATGGACTCCCGCGATCCTGGCGCATCCGTACGTCAAGACCGGGATGAATGTCCAGTGGTCGGGCCCGTTCGGGGAGCGCATCCAGGACCTGTTCAAGCCGCTGAACCGGAGCGATGTGCTGGGCGGGATCATCGGGTCGGAGCCGGATCACTACACGGCGCCTTACAGCATGACCGAGGAGTTCGTCTCCGTCTACCGCATGCACCCCTTGATGCCCGACGAATTCGTGTTCCGTTCGGCGGCCACGGGCGAAGCACTTGCCCGCTACTCGTTGCCCGAGGTCGCCGGCCGCAACAGCCGGCCGGTGATCGAGAGGCACTCGATGACGGACCTGTTCTACTCCTTCGGCGTGTCGCACCCGGGCGCGATCACGCTCCACAACTACCCGCGCCATCTGCAGAACCTGGAGCGCGACGGCCAGCGTATCGATCTGGCGATGGTGGACGTCTTGCGCGACCGCGAGAGAGGCGTGCCGCGCTACAACCAATTCCGCCGGCTGCTCCGGAAGGAACCCGTGACGTCCTTCGAGGAGCTGACCGACAACCCGGAGTGGCGCGAAGAGATCCGAGCGCTTTACGGTAACGATATCGAGAAGGTCGACCTCATGGTCGGCCTCTACGCCGAGCCGCTCCCCGACGGCTTCGGTTTCAGCGAGACGGCGTTCCGGGTCTTCGTGCTGATGGCCGGGCGGCGGCTGAAGAGCGACCGGTTCTTCACCTCCGACCACACCCCGGAGGTGTATACGCGCGACGGGATCGACTACATCCGCGAGAACGGCATGGCCAGCCTGCTCGGGCGACACCTCCCCTCCTTGGCCCCGGCGCTGCAAGGCGTGGACAACCCCTTCGCTCCCTGGAGGACGGTCGCGGGCACAGCCCCCTATAGTGGGCATATGAAAGGGGACGTATAAGGGGGGCACATCCCGGCGCTTCACGACCGCCTTGGCAGGCGGCGACCGCTAGACCGCGCCGTGCTCACATGGTGAGGCGGTAGCGCTTGTAGAACTCCAGTACCCGTTTGACATAGGTCTGCGTCTCTGGATACGGGGGGATCTTCTTGCCGTACCGGATCACGGCGTTCTCGCCGGCGTTGTAGGCCGCGAGCGCCAGCACCAGGTTGTTGTTGAACATCCCGAGCAGGTCGCGCAGGTAACGCGAACCCCCGTGGATGTTGGCACGCGGATCGGTGCGGTTCGAGACGCCGTAGCGTCGGGCCGTGTCCGGCATGAGCTGCATGAGCCCCACCGCCCCGGCGCGCGAGATGGCGTTGGCGTTATACGAGGACTCTGCCGTGATCACGGCGTGGAGGAGGGCGTTCGGGAGCCGGTAGGTAGTTGCCGCCTTTGCGATCAGGGCGTTGTACGCTGCCCGATATTTGGCGCCGTGGGTAAAGCTCGGTTGGCTCCAGCCTTTCCAGGTCCGAACCAGGAGCTTGTAGCCGGGCCGGTCCGGCCGATCGGTCAGGAATACCCGGCCGTGCTTGTCGACATACTTGAAGATGTCCGCCACCGCATCCGGGCCGCAGCAAAAGGCAGACGCCCCGAGGACCAGAGCGACCGTGAGATGAGCCTGTCCTTTCCCCATACCGTTACCCCATTGGAGTTGTAGGTGGTCCTTAAGGCATTTACTATACCGTCAATCGTAGGCAGCCGGAAGCCCACCGCGGGAGGCGCACGCCTCGCCTGACCAAAGGCGCGATGCACGGGACAGTCCGCCCACGCGGGGCGGAGAGCCGCACAGGCGCCCGGGGACGCTACCCTCCCGCCATGCCCACGACATTGAATCCGGCATCCACGTAGGTGATCTCCCCGGTGATGGCCGAGGCGAGATCCGAGCACAGGAAGGCCGCGACGTTTCCGACCTCGTCGATGGTAATGTTGCGCCGGAGCGGGGCGGTCTTCTCGACGTGATCGAGAAAGCGGCGAAAGCCGGTGATCCCGGCCGCCGCGAGCGTGCGGATGGGCCCGGCGGAGATCCCGTTCACTCGGATCCCTTCGGGCCCTAGGCCCTGGGCCATGTAGCGCACATTGGCCTCCAGGCTCGCCTTGGCGAGTCCCATGACGTTGTAGCTCGGCATGGCCCGGACCGCGCCGAGGTAGGTGAGCGTCAGCATCGCACCGTTGCGGCCGTGCATACTCTGGCGCGCGCCGTTGGCCAGCGCCGTGAAGCTGTAGGAACTAATCTCGTGGGCGATGCGGAAGCCCTCGCGGGTCACGGTGTCGAGATAGTTGCCTTCGAGCTGTTCGCGCGGCGCGAAGGCCACGGCATGGACGAGGATGTCGAAGTGGTCCCAGAAGTTGTCCAGGTGATCGAACACGGCCCGGATCTCGCTGTCGCTCGCGACATCGCAGGGCACGGTGACCTCCGAGTCGACCTCGGCCGCGAGCTCCTCGACGCGGCCCTTGAGCCGCTCGCCTTGATAGGTGAACGCCAACTCGGCGCCCTCGCGACGCATGGCCTTGGCGATCCCCCAAGCGATCGAGCGGTTGCTCGCGACCCCCACGATGAGGGCGCGCTTGCCCCCTAAGAACCCCATGGAACGTGCCCCCTCGGCGTTGTCATGCGCCGCCCGGCGTGCCAGGCCCAAAGTCTATCAGGCCAAGAGTCTATAACGAATGTGGCCCAGGTGGCATCACGTTCCTCAGTACCCTCTGGCCGGGAGGGTGGACCTTGTCGTGGCGCGGGTTGGAATGACGGGCCGATTCGCGACGCGAGGATGCCCGAGCGGCGCGGCGCGAAGGGCCCGATAATCCATACGCCCCTTTGCGTCGACGCGCCGCTTGACTCCGTAGTGGCTACAGGGTCTATCTTACGCCACAGGCCTCGGAGGAGGGATGATGATAGCGTCCAATAGACCTTTGGATACCCGATCGGCCGTGGCCAGTCGCGCGTCCAAGGCTCAACCGGTCGGGAAGGCGCTCGTGTCCGTCGGCAGCGTGGTCGCGGCGCTCGCGGCTTCGTCTTGTTGTGTGCTGCCGCTCTTGTTCTTCGCGCTTGGGATCAGCGGTGCGTGGATCGGAAATCTGACGGCGCTCGCGCCTTATCAACCCTACTTCGTGGTCGTCACGCTGGGCTTTCTGGCCGCCGGGTTCTTCATGGTGTACCGGAAGCCCAGGATGGTGTGCGCGCCGGGATCGTATTGCGCCAAACCCTACTCGGACCGGATCGCGAAGGCGAGCCTCTGGATCGCGACCGCGATCATCGCCGTGGCGCTCGCGTTTCCCCACCTCGCGCCATTTCTTATCAAGACCTAAGCCTGGAGACGAATATGCGAAAGCTCCTCATGGGATGTGCGACGGTCGTAATGGCCCTTGTGGCGGGCCTGGTGTCCGCGGCCGAGAAAACCGTGACGCTCCGCGTGGACAACATGAGCTGCGCCACCTGCCCGCCGGTGGTGAAGAAGAGCCTCGGTCGGATCGACGGCGTGTCCCGGGTCGAGGTGTCGCTTGAGGCGAAGACCGCGATCGTGATCTATGATGGCGCCAAGACCGATGTCGCGGCCTTGATCGACGCCACGACCAACGCGGGTTATCCGTCCCGCCTGGCGGAATAAGCTCGCGGGACGTGATCAGCACCTATACGCTGCAAATCACCGGGATGGCCTGCGATCACTGCGCGAAGTCGATCGAGGACGCCCTGGCGGGCGTGGCTGGGATAGTCGAAGCGAAGGTTTCGTATGACGAAGGCACCGCCCGCATCAAGACCGACGTGAGGGTCGATAGCGCGACGCTCATCGATACGGTGCAGGGCAAAGGGTTTGGCGCGGAGGTGCTGGATCGCAAGGGTTCGACTGCCGCAAAGGGGGTCTCGGACCGGCCGCACATCTCGCTCGTCGACACGCCCGCGCCTTCCGTCAGACCGCGACGGAGATCGCGAGGCGCTCTCCACGTCGCGATCATCGGAAGCGGGGGGCCGCGTTTGCTTGCGCGATCCGCGCGGCCGAGGAAGGCGCCGAGGTCACGCTCATCGAGCGGGGCACCCTAGGGGGGACCTGCGTCAATGTCGGCTGCGTGCCCTCGAAGATCATGATCCGCGCGGCCCATCTCGCGCATTTGCAATCCGAGCACCCCTTCGACGGCATCAAGAAGCGCACGGCCGTCCTCGACCGCCGAGCGCTTCTGGCCCAGCAGCAGGGTCGAGTAGAGGAGCTGCGGCATGCCAAGTACGAAAACATCCTAAAATCGAATCCCAGCATCACGCTCCGACGTGGATCCGCGCACTTTACCAACGAGAGAACCCTGATGGTGAAGGAGCCGGGGGGCCAGGAGCAGTGCCTGCGCGCCGAGCGTATCCTGATCGCGACCGGCGCTTCCCCCTCGATCCCCGAGACGCCGGGTCTTAAGGACACCCCCTACTGGACCTCGACCGAGGCGCTCGTGGCGGAACGATTGCCGGAGCATCTCATCGTCTACGGGGGCTCCGTGGTAGCCGTGGAGCTCGGGCAGGCGTTCCTGCGCCTGGGCTCGAAGGTCACGCTCATCGCGCGCTCGACCCTGCTCTCCAAGACCGATCCGGCCATCGGGGATGGGCTTGAAGCGGCGCTCGAAGGCGAAGGCATGCGCGTCCTGACCTATACCGCAGTCAAGCGGGTGCGCTACGGAAGCCGCTGGTTCCGCAAGCGCTTCAGCATCGAGTTAGACCGGGAGACCCTCATCGGCGATCGCCTGCTGGTCGCGACGGGCCGGACACCGAACACCGCCGGCCTGGGGCTCGACCGAGTGGACGTCAACACCGACGCGCGCGGCGCCATCGTCGTCAACGACCACATGCGGACGAGCGCCGAGCATATCTATGCCGCCGGGGATTGCACGGCCCAGCCGCAGTTCGTGTACGTCGCCGCAGCAGCCGGCACCCGTGCAGCGATCAACATGATGGGCGGGGAGGCGGCCGTGGACCTATCCGCTGTGCCCGAGGTCGTGTTCACGGACCCGCAGATCGCGACCGTGGGCCTGACGGCGGCGCAAGCGAGTGAGCAGGGTTTCCAGGTCGACAGCCGCACCCTGACCCTGGATAACGTCCCGCGGGCGCTCGCCAACTTCGACCTCCGGGGCTTCATCAAGCTGGTCGCCGAGCATGGGAGTGGGCGCTTGCTCGGCGCCCAGGTGCTGGCGCCGGAAGGCGGGGAGATCATCCAGACGGCCGCGTTCGCCGTCCGCCACCGCCTGACCGTGCGGGACCTCGCCGAACAACTCTTCCCCTACCTCACCATGGTCGAGGGGTTCAAGCTCTGCGCGCAGACCTTTACCAGGGACGTGACGCAGCTCTCGTGCTGCGCGGGGTAACGGGGCTTTGGGCTCTGTCGAGCCATCGCGAGGCCTAGGGGCGTACCCCCGTGGCTGCCCCTAGGCCGAGCGGATCGGCGGTTGCAGCCGGGTGCTGGTGAGAAATGCGGGCTCGCTCAGCGACCTGGTGAAGCATGACTTCGTGTCGCGAAGGAGCCGGGCAGTAAGGCACGGGTCTCCAGTGCCGTCCGCGGTTACCTTCGCCGACTACTCGATCGCGCGGGGCTCGACAAGAAAGCGAGGGCCAGGAATTATTATTTGGTCATGCAGGCATGCCGAGGATGCAAGGTCACACCCTGCCACTTTATTTGCCTGCACATATCCTGAGCGCATCCGATCGTGCGTGTGGTGCGGGTCACGTCGTCCGGCTCAGGAGAGGCAACAGGGTGGGCAAACGTTGTACCAGCATGGAAGGCTCGCGCCAGTTTCGCAAATCGAGAACTTGTCCGCTCAAGAGTTGCTTCAGTTCGTTCGAGTAGCTTTCGGGGTTGAGTTGATTGACTGTATTCGACCTCCTCAACCGTCTTGCCAATGAGGGCGTTCCATTCGAGGCTGTCGGGATGGGGCATATTCTCGATCAGAATCGGGATGACCGATGTGAAGCTACGCGAGCTACGCGCACGCTGAAACTCCTTGCCAACCCACCCGCTTGGCAGGATATTCGGGCTGATGACGAGCAACACGCGCTCGGCCTCGTCGACATACGTATAAAGATCGCGCTCCAGCTCTACCTCAGTGCTTTGGAACTCCTCGCGCCGCATGTCCTGCGGCGCGAACCAACTCGGCACACTATTCCAAGTCAGCCACTCACGTAGGTAACGGTGGCTCTGAACGTATAGCTCTGCCATTCGGATCGTGTGCGATTGCACGCCACATGCGCCGAGAAATGATATTGGGAGCGGCACCGATCTGATGATCGAGAACTGGTCGATATGGCTCATCTTCCGATGCTGCACCTGATCAAGACCGTGCACATTGATCAGCGGGGTGAAGCCGAGATGCGTGTCGCCGAAGATCACACCATCGAGCCGGGCGCCGCTGAGGTTTGACGCGAGAAGTTGGGCCCCGCGTAAGTCGGCGCCGCGCAGGTCCGCGCCCATCAGTTTGGCTCCGCCGAATCTCTGCGCCGCGCAGATCGACACCCCTGAGATCGGCATCGCTAACCCAGGTTTAACACTCGCAAGAAAAAGATGATGCAGTACAAGGGATTAGGGATACAACAAAGTGCGTATGGCACTACAAGTATGTTTTTTTGCGGTTAGACGACGAGTTTCTGGATCCCTCCGGGGGAAGGGGACAGTTCTAGAACATCATAGATCTGTCGTAGTCCAGGCTCGGCGAGGGTGCTCTTGCGTACATGCAACACGCGCGCATCGCGTTGGCGGAAGGTCGCGGTGACCCGCTGTTGTACGGACAGCGTTTGACGTAAGCCCCAGCTCTGATGGATCCCCGCTGCCTTCAGACGCCGGCGGATGCACTGGACGGCCTGGTAGGCCAAGACGGAGATGAAGAGGTGTCCGTCGGTGCGTCGCTCTTTGGAATGGAAGATCGGTCGTAGACCAAGCTCGGACTTCAAGCTCCGAAAGACGGCTTCCAAATCGGTCAGCATCGTGTAGGTTTCCCAGAGGGTGGCCTCATCCCAATGGGTTTCGTTGGTGCGCAAGCAATAGACCCCCGGATGGGTGAGCATCGTGCCGGTGAGCGGTTTTTTCTCCCACGTGAGGGAGGTGGCCTTGTTACCGGCGGCGTCTGCCGTCACCGTGATCTGATAATGTCGGCCGATCCCGCGAACCCGCTTCACGGCACCCGAGAAATCGGCGACTTGCAGGCCCGTGATAACGCTTCCGTTCGTTTCAATCTCCGTCAAATTGGCCCGAAGCGCCAAATAGATCGCAGGGCTTTTGGATAGTGCTTCCCCGAACTTGTCCGAAAATATCACCGGCGAGTACCAAAAAGATCTGAGCGCAATCGCTCTCTCCGAGCAATTGATCAGAGTCAAACTTCTATGCTGTTTGACCAGTACGATAGATTGTGCCTACAGTACTTACAGTTGTGCTCGACCACTTCCTTCCATGATTTGTGACCTCTCATTGCGCACTCCAAGGAGCGCTCAGAGCGGAAACCACCATTTCGGACAACTCGGCTAAAGCATATTCACTTGGGAGCATAGATGTGAGGTTCGAATGGTAGATACCACGTCCCAGGATGGAATAACCGCCCGTTCTGAGTGCTCTATAGATCTCCTGAAAGCACTCCTTCTTGTTTTGGGCATGCTCCGAAAACTCGTGCTCACAACCCAAACGCGTTATCACGGAAGGGCAGTTGATACGGTGTTGAGGAAATTGCCGTGAGCCTCTCAACATCAGCGCGGGGATTCTCGAGCCAATACGGCTTGAAGTCACAGCCGTATGCGTCATACCCAAGTGACAGAAGGGTATCAACAATACCTCCGATGCCACAGCCGAAGTGGATAACTTTGGTCTGGGCGGGGCGGTCCAAGCCGCGGATCTCTTTGATGGTGGTGTGGAGCAATATGCCCAGCTTCTCGTCATGATTCTTCATGCCCGCTTTCTGGTCCTACGGTAACCGTAGTCAAGCCCCTCGGCGTGACGCAAACGCGCAACCGACGAGGAGTGCGAAGTATGGCATGATTGGAGCGCGGAATCGCGAATAGGCCTCCAGGCCCGCCGAGATTGCCATAAAATAGAAGATGAAGATGAGCACCGCAACGAGCTCGATATAGCGTCGAGATCGAAGGAGCCGATACCCGCCCAACACGGCGCCGAACATGATAACGCCAAGAACCACGGTCTCCATGCCCACGAGAAAAGCATGAAGACCCGTCTCGATTGTAGTTGGCCTGGGGGCACCCAACAATCGGAGCAACTCGGCCCGGCCCGGCCCGGCTAGCAGGCGCCCTGCCCCTTGCATGAACGTCACAACAGTTCCCCAGGGGTACCGAGCAAAGGTCTCGAACGCCAAAGACGCTTCCAGTCGGCTGATCTGTCCTCGGTTCATCCCTTCCCGGGTGCGGCCCTTGAGAGTTTCGCTAAGCCTTCGTTGAGCCTCCTCGACGGATATATGTTCTTCCTCAGCCATGGCCCCGGCCGCGCGAAACTTGACGAGGTTGATGCTCTCGACGGTGGTGAAGATGGGGACGCCCGTGAGGGCATAGTTCCGGGCAATCCACCCGCCGACGGGCAATGCGAAGGCCAGCAGGAACACCCCGGACCGTACCAGCCGCGTCGGCCAACGGCTATCCTGGAGGATCAGACCGACGGATACCAGGACAACCGGCAGGTAAAGGGCTATCGGGCGGATCAGGGTTGATGCGCCAAGAACCATCCCGGCGCCCGCACTCCACCAGAGTGAACGCTCCCTGAGCGCCCGCCACCAGCAAAGGGACCCTGCGACAAGCACGAAGGTGAAGAAAACTTCAGGCTGAAGGTAGTTGGTCATGATGATGGAGATGGGGTCCACGGCGAGGGCCAGCGCGGCCAACCACGCGGCCTGGCGATCGAAGAGCCGAAGGCCCGCAAGATACGTGAGCCAGACTGTGGCGACGCCGAAGGCCATCTGCACGAGCACGACCACCGAAGGCGCTGCGCCCACGATCGCGTAAATGCTATGAATGAGCAACGGATATCCCGGCGTACGCTTCAGGCCAAGCTCAAAGAGTTCTCCTGCTCCCGCCCCAAAGGCCTCGGCAAAGTTGCGGGCCAACGTGACATATGCAATCGTGTCCGGACTGCTGGAGAACCTCTCGGGATGAGGAGCGACGACAAGGAAAAGTCCTAACCGGAGGCAGCACGCCAGAGCCAGAATAGACGCAACTATACGAAACCTATTCAAGGGCGGGCGCTTCCTCGCCGGAACGCCTACCGGATTCTGCGGGAAGGATAAATTAGGGCGCACGCGCTCATGTTCCTATGGTAATAAGACATTCTTGTGGCTCGAACTCGTCCGACCGAGCGCATCGGAAGGCTTCGACATCAGGGCTTCCAAGTGGGTGCGAACCGTGTCACTGAATTCCCTAAGCAAGGATCTGCATCGGGAGTGGCTTCCCGGGTGCGAATTGCAGCTATCGTAAGGATCCGGCACAAAAGTGCACGTGAAGACCCCGCTGGCATAGGAGAGCGAGGTGACGATGACGTCGGGGAGAGACGGACCTGTATTGTTGACCGTTACAGTTACTCCGTCGCTTGTCGTGTTCCCCGCTGCATCTCGTGCGACTGCCGTGAGCGTGTGCGGAGCCTTTGGTTGCGGTCGTGATATTCCAGGAGATTTGGCAGTCGTAGGGTGCACCGCGCGGACCTTTCATTTGAGCCGTTCGCAACCGCTCACCTTGTCTCTACCCTTGCCGCCGTTGCAGAAATCCCTGCCGGAACCTCCGAAAAGCCGGTCGTTACCGCTCTCCCCGAATAGTCGGTCGTTACCTTTTCCACCTCGTAGCGTATCGCGTCCGGCGCCACCGCAGATGATGTCGTTGCCCCCCGCCCCATTGATCGAGTCATTGGCGTCGGTTCCTACGATAACGTCGTTGCCGTTTGTGCCGCGGAGCGTCCCTGTATAAGGTGTCCCGCTATCCGGGCCGCCAAAAATAGCGTTGTTGGACACCCAGATGGTGGCGACTCGGCCGCGACAAGTCAGGGGGGCTGGGTTGGGGGCCGGTAGGGGATCGGTTCCACCAACCGTAATCGGCTGGGAAAGCTGGTTGTTGGTTTCGTCCGACTCCGCAAAGCGGTCGACGTCATCGACGAAAGCCGTCATCGTGTGGGTGCCGGGGGGAATGGTGAAGGGTACACCGTTGGTGCCGAGGGTGACGGATGCTCCTGCGGCCAGGGGCCCGTTTACGATGCCAAACGTTCTGAACTCGCCATCCACGGAATATCCTACGCCGATGCCTATGCCTGCAGGGGTCGCCGCGGTGCCCTGGTTTTTCACCGTGCTCGTGAAGACCCCGCTGGCATAGGAGAGCGAGGTGACGATGACGTCGGGGAGACAGGACGGATCGACCGTCGGCGGGAGGGGCGCGTCATGAACCTGGATGATTTGTGCGACGGACGGGACGCCGCTCCCGTTCAGGAGGAAGAGCAGGTAGTAGCCAGGAGGCGCAACATTGCCGCTGGGTGGAGCCGTGACGCTGAGGCCTCCCGTGCATTGCGAAAAACTCAGCTCGTTGATGTACTGGCTCTGGTTGAAAGCATGAGTCACCGAGGAGAGTCTCAGCATCGTGATCTTGGAGATCGTCAAGGCGTCCGGCGTTCCGACGAAGAAGGACTGCCCATAGGCGATGCTGGGCGGCGCCGACGTGATCGTCGGCCTGGTCCCCTTGAAGAGATAAGGCGGCGAGTAGGTCTCGGTTTCCGGGTGCCGGTTACCGCCCGTGCTCAAGACCCGGCCATCCGGCAGCAGGAGGGCCGCAGAGTGGTACACGCGGGGAATTCCCAAGCTGCTGGCGAGCGTCGTCCAGTTTTCGGTCGCGGGGTCCCAAAGCTCTGCCGCGTACACGGCTGAGGTCGGGCTGGTGTCCGTGAAGCCGAAGCCCGGGCCGTTGTAGCCGCCGGTGACCAGCACCTTACCGTCGGGCAACAGCGTGGCGTTGAGCTGACGCCGTCTGAATTGCATGGAGCCGACAGAGCGCCAACTCGGCGACGCCGCGTTGAGGTCGATGACCTCGGCCGTATTCGTCGGCGGGTCTAGGCCGCCGCCCATCACCAGGACCTTGCCTGGCGCGTACATCACCGCCGACCCGTAATCACGGTATCCGCCGACCCGCTGCGCCACGAAGCTCCAGGCGCCGGTCCCCGACGTATCGAGATAGCGGGTCGTCGTCGACGGTCCTGCATTGAAGACCTTGCCGTTCGGCGCCAGCAGCATCTGGGGGTAGAGGTCTTGCAGGAGCTGTGCGTTGGTGAGGTCCCGCCACGTTCCCGTCGACACCTGGAACACCTGGGGTAGCGTGTTCCTGTTGAGGACGGTCCTGCTGTCGATGTCACCCGAGACCACCAGGACGTCGCCGTTAGCCAGGACGGTGACAGTCGGGTACCAGCGGCCCTCGTTCATGTTGGGCAAGTTGCTCCACGCGTTGGTGAAGGGGTTATATATGCTGGCCCGCGACAGACCCACGAAAGTCGCGGTGTGGCCGCCGGCGACGAAGAGGGTGCCGTCAGCCAGGAACGAGTGGCCGCTGCAGAAGATGTCGTAACCCGCCCGGTTGAGGATCGACACGCTCTGGTTGGCGGGATCCCAGGATCGAGGATCGTCGCCGGATCCCCCGCCGCCCTCCTCGTCGCCCGGCCAGATCATCACCTTCCCCGTGGGCAGCATGTGGGTGTGGATGGGGAAGTAGGGAAGCGGCGCGACGAGCGACCACTGGCCGATGACATCAGTCTGCGCGGCGCTCGGCATGGCGCCGAAGCACAGCAGGGCAACGACGGTGAGACAGAAGATCGGATGTCGGTGCGGCATGAGGGAGCCTCTAAAAATTGTGGTGAAAGCCTATACTGCCGCGGCATGTTACAAGGGATTTCACTATCCAGGCCGATTTTGGAGCAGCATCAGGGATCTAGATCGGCCTTTTTGAGGGGATCAT
>JALZID010000060.1 GCA_030860485.1 Pseudomonadota bacterium
CGGTTGGTCTCGATGCTCGAGGAGTCCACCACTTGATTCTCAATCCCAAGACTTACCAGGTAGCGGTGCAGCCAGAAGCCGTCGCGGCCGGCTTCGTAACAGCTCACCACCCTGGCCTCGGGCGGCAAATGGAAGTTCGCCTTGGCTTTACCGATCGCCTCGACTAACTGCGTGCGGCGCCCCGCCTCAACTGTCTCATGGCGGCGCTTCGCACCCCCATCGCTAAACACCAGCTTCCAGTGCTTGTCGCCCAACTCCATCGCCATGTACAACGCGCCCTCTGCTGCGTCATCGTTGCTCTGTAGGGTCACTCGATTCATCTTCGCTCTCCTCTCGGGGGTTAGTCAATGCGCCAAAAGGGTAGCCTGAGTGGCCCTACATAGCATCTGATCCCCGCTGCTATCCGGTTCAGCCCCTGAGCCGACACCTCTTGGCCCGTACCCGCGCGAGACGCTAAAACGTCCCCAAACTTAGCGCTTCGGGCCGATGAACAGCCCGATAATGCCCCGATTTCAGGCCGCGGACCCGTATGCTTGACAGCTCACGAGCCCGGCAGTACAGTGCCTCTTGATGAAAAAGGACGTTTAACATCCCTATTCCTATAACCTGCATGTCTCCGGATAGACTAAGCTATCTCATCAACTCGGAACGCAGCATCGGATCTACACTCCGAGTCACCACTTCTACAGAACATTTCGATGCCTAAGCGTGGTTACGCCGCTGCCGGCTTCTGCCTACTTGCCGTCTCCACGTTCCTGCAGGCGGCAGAGATCACCATTCCACTGACGGTCCGCTATGCTCTCCTCAGGCAGGAGCTTGCCGGACAGGTTTACACTGATCCTGGCGGCACTGCGCGTGTCTGGCGCGAGAGCGACTGCCGCTCCCTCACCCTGGATCGACCCCAATTCAGCCAGGAGGGTGTCCGGCTACGTTTTACCACGCACGGAGTCGCTAGCCTAGGCGCCGAAATACTGGAACAGTGCCTAAGTCCCGGCCAGTGGCGTGGCCACATCGAATCGCTCATGGAACCCGAAATCACGCACGAGTGGCAGCTAAAGCTCAAGATCGTCGATTCGAGCCTCTATGATGAACAATGGACCAAGGGCTTGCTTTCGGGCCTGCTCTGGGACGTGACCAAGCAGTTTGTTCTCCCTAGACTAACCGCGCTCACCATCGATCTCGCGCCTCCACGCGATGAGGTTCTATCATTGCTTAAGGTCTCGGTTCCAAGCCGTGCGGCAAGTCGGATCAAGGCCATCCTCGATAGCGCCGTGCCGAAGAACGTCGAGGTACGTGACCATGGCGTAGTAGTATCTCTGGTCTTGAGCGTGCCGGATGACTTCGTTCGATCCCCTCCCGCTCCGACGCAACCTGAGCTACCTCTGAGCCCCATGGAGATCGATACGTATCAGCAGGCGTTCGAGAGGTGGGATGCGTTCTTGGTCTTTGTCATCAAAGGTTTCGGGGGAGACCTGGTGGACCAAAATACTCGTGGGAAGTTGTTCGATCTACTACTCACTAGCCGCTACCAAATCCTGCCTGTACTGGCCGGGGAATATCCGCGAAGTCGGGGTGACCCGGTCCGGCAACTCTTTGTTCAGACTTGGAAGGGCTTGCATGACATCGTTGAGGAGGGAGCGCAGCGCGGGCTATTGGGAGACGAGTTGTTACGCTATGTAGGTTTCATCGAAGCGGGGGATGCACTGGTGGCTTTGGAGGAAGCCGCTCCGGGGCTCGGGATCGAGATCTCGGCCGATGGGCTTCGTCGCCTGGCCCGCATGCTGCGACCCGAGGCGATTGCAGACCCCTTGAAATACGACCTGGACCTGGATCCGGACCTGCGTACCCTCTTCGGTTTTCCTCCCGAGATCCCTATCGAGGTCGCCCCCCAGCCGGCGCCAGAGAGCGGTCTCGATTGGCTGCCTTCTGCCCGCGCCGCCGGTGCGGGCGATGCTGGGCCCACAACTTTGGAAAAGCGTCTGGATCGGTGGGCGCCCGAGGCCTCGGAGATCGATCAGTACATTCCAGCCATGAAGCAATTACTAAAGCACATCACCGGGAAGGCCTTGGATGACAGTGCCCTGGATGCGCCTTATCAATCGATCTACCGGGCTATGATGCCGGCCACCGCTTTAAAAGAAAGCTGCTGGCGGCAGTTTGTGCGTAAAGGAGAGAAAGTCACATACCTGAGCTCGCCTGCTGGGAGCCTCGGGCTCATGCAGATCAACCCGCGAATATGGCGCGGCTTCTACAATGTACACGAACTTAAATGGAATGTAGTTTATAACGGGCGAGCGGGAGCGGAGATCCTGATGCAATACTTCAAACGCTATGGTATCGAGGAAGGGAAGCTGACCGGGCAGCGGGAGAACGCTGTCCGCACGGCCTACGCGGTGTACAATGCCGGGCCCTCGGAGGCCAAACGCTACCGTGCCAAGAATAGCACGGCGCGGGAGAAAGACGTGGATAACATCTTCTGGGACATGTACCGCGGGTTTGCAAACCATGGCGAGCCTGACCTTCAGGAGTGCAAAGTGGTCAGCGCAACAACGATGAGACCTCTATGAAGGCACGTGCCAAGTATGTCGGCAACTGGCCTTCTTTGAGAACATCCAGTGCCTGCGGACACTCTTGGATATCTGCCCGATGCTGGGGTCCTGAGCGCCCTCGGGCCGACCGCGGACGGAGAATGGAGGGCGTTTGCGCCGGAATCCGGCTCTCGATATTACCGGATGTGCGCGAACTACCGTGGGGAGAACGTTTGCAACTGGATGGTATCCGCCGAGGAGAGCGAGAACCTGTGCCTGGCCTGTCGGTTCAACCAGAGCATCCCCGATCTCTCGGTACCGGGCATCGCGGTCTATGGCAACGGCTGGAAGGCGCAAAGCGGCGGCTGGCCTCCGCGTTAGTGGCGCTTGGCCTGCCGCTTGTGAGCAAGCAGCAAGACCCGGGGGGATTTGCCTTCGCCTTCCTCAGCGATCCGGACTCGGCTTTTCGAGAATCGAATGCTCTGCGACCGGGCCACCCAGTGTCGGCACGCTGACCGTCGCGCCTAGCGCGGCTTCCCACGACGCCACCGGCAGGGTGTAGATAATGTTGCGGCCATCGACTTCGAACTGCGGATGCGCAGCGTATTCGATCTCTAGCAGCAAATCGCCATGCTTACCTTGCCCGGCCAGGCGGATCACCTGCCCCGGCCGCGCCCTTGGGGATACGCACATCCAGCGTCTCGTTGTTGACGCCGATGCGTACGGTGCCGCCGTCGTAGACCGATTCCAGCGGCACAGCGAGCTTCGCACGCGTGTCGCCACGTTGCGGCGATATGCGCTCTTGATCTCGGCTTCGCCCGCGCTCGGTTCGACGCCGAGGCGTGCGCGGCTGGCGCACCCGGTGCCGTTCGGGTTTCATGGCCGCTATTTCGCCGACCTGCGTGCATGAAGATCGCAACCTACAACGTCAACGGCATCGGCAGTCGTCAGGCGCGCCTGCTGGAATGGCTCGCCAGGGAATCGCCCGACGTGGTGTGCTTGCAGGAGCTCAAGGCACCTGACAACCGATTTCCCGCAGCCGCACTTCGCCAGGCGGGGTACGGCGCGATCTGGCACGGCCAGACCTCGTGGAACGGCGTCGCGATCCTCGCGCGCGGCGCCGACCCGGTCGAGATACGGCGTGGGCTGCCGGGCGATCCCGACGATACGCATAGCCGCTACATCGAGGCGGCGGTTGCCGGTCTGGTAGTGGGATGCCTGTATCTTCCCAATGGCAATCCGCAGCCCGGGCCGAAGTTCGATTACAAGCTGGCCTGGTTCGAGCGCCTGATCCAGCATGCCCGCGGTCTGTACGAGTCGGGCAAGCCGGTCGTGCTGGGCGGGGACTTCAACGTGGTGCCGACGGACTTCGACATCTACAACCCCAAGTCCTGGAAGAAGGACGCGCTGCTGCAGCCCGCGAGCCGGGCAGCGTACCAGCGCCTGCTCGCGCAGGGCTGGATCGATGCACTGCGCGCGCGCCACCCCGACGTGCCCATCTACACGTTCTGGGACTACTTCCGCAATCACTGGGCGCGCAACGCCGGACTGCGCATCGATCACCTGCTGCTGAGCAGCGGGCTGGCTCGCGCCTGCTCGACGCGAACGTCGACACGTGGGTGCGCGGTGAGGCCGGCGCGAGCGATCACGCCCCCACGTGGGTGCAGCTCGGTGAAGCCAACGCGCCCAAGGCGGCGCGGCGCGCGCGAAAGAAATCGTCGGGCTGAGCGGGCCTAAGACCTTGGTCTGCCGTGACACCTCGGGCCAGTTCCGGTCGGTCTTGCTCACCATTCCGGGAATGTCCTTGCTCCATTCCTTGCGCACGTCCGCGTTGTAGTTCAGGTAGAGCTTGCCGTCGACGACCGTGAAGGCCGCGGGGTCAACCGCCGCCTCGTACCCGCCGGGCCGAGGACTCACATGTTCAACAGCTCACGATCGCAGTACCGTGCCTCTTGCCGAAAAAGGATCCCTATTCCCCGTCGGAGCATAGCAAACATAGCCCATTCTCGGAAGTCTCCACTCACCCCAGGGTTGTCGGCCCGCCCGCTCCAGGTACAGGCCCCGGCGGCCGAGCTGCTGAAGCTTGCCGACCGCGCTCGTTAAATCGCGGGGGGATACAGAGATTGATAAGCTAAAGAGTTGGCTATAAAGAAACTTTTGGAGAGAGACTTTCCGGCTTCCGTGGGCATTATCTACCTCGTTCCGGGACGGAAGATATGCAGGGGCCATTATTAGAACTTCCAATGCTATCAAAAGAAGAATTTGTGGCGTAGATTGTTCCGCTGCTTTTTGCGGAACATCGAGCCACTGGCGAAGCCATACCGTTATGAGCATTCCTAATCTCTTTGTTACGAGCAGGTATGCATTCGTTTCCAATAGATGTTTAGCGATCTTGAAACAGCAGCAAAAAGCGCTGCTGTTTCACAGTCTCGCAGATATTATCCATCACCTGCTCTATACCAAATCTATTAGACCTTTTCATATTCCTTGGCACATTGCATCACTGCCGATAGTGCAACGAAAACTGTAGACATTTGCCTTGTTCTATAGAAAATAGTCTACATAAAACGTTGCATCTGTATTTGAATGGAAGCCGGGGCGTTTCATGGTTTTTGCCGCTTTCTTGCCCTATGCTCCCTGGATCTTTCGGTTGATGTTTTCGGCACCTTCTTTTCTATAAAGCTCTTGGCTCTATAAGTCTGCATTATTTCTGTTCTGGTCTTCGGAACTTTCTTTATTCTTTTACACTGATCATCCAGAGGCCCTATAGTCGAGTGCGGCAGCAACTTTTTGACGGAATGCGCCGGGTCTTTACTGATAATAACCAGATTTACTCGCTCCTTAATGTCAGGATCTCTAATACTCAATCTCAGTGCGGCTTGATATGCACTTTCACATACGGTTGCCCTGTCGATAAACTCTTTACTGAAATCAAGTAATCCTAGCATCTTCGCATGCATAGGGCACCTGTTCAAGCTGACCCCATAATAAAGATTATTATATGAACTATAGCAATTGAGCCCGAAAAGTCCTGGCTTTATTCTGGTGCCGAAGGCCAGGTCTTTTTCGTCATTATTCAGCACATACACCATATCGCCTCCTAGCTTTCGGAAATATTCGATGGCTCTTCGGTGGCAGTCTTGTCCTATAGTATCGTCATCATTGATCGGCATATCTCTATAATACTTGGAATAGTTTTCGTGCAGCAGCCACTTGATATCGACCAAATGACCGTTTTCGTGGCGTCTGAACTGTAACTTTATGTCCGTATTTTCCTCGAACCGAATATTACAGCGCTCCTGCCAATACTTCTGACAGATAGAATAATTGATATTGGAACCCATGAGCGTCGTGTTTTCGCTCAATAGAAACCTGTCTGGAGGTAGCATACACAGAAAGTGCAGCGTGTTTTTATCATTTCCTAATTCAAGCTTTTCCCTGCATATCTCCTTACGATCCATTCTGTCCCAATTGTCTTTTAGAGTATAGCACTTTTCACCATTCAAGAGTTGCTGGATGAGCGCCCTGTGGATATTATTATAATCATCTCGAACTCTGTGAATGACCTCTATTGCTGATGAGTTGCATTTGAGCTTCACTTCATATAGGTCCCCATTGACCTGATCGCCCAACTCAATAAACTCCCTTACTATATTATGGTAATATGGCACCTCAAGCCTATGGTATGTGTCAATCTGTGGCACTTCGTCTATGATTACTTGCCAATCGCCTTTGATGGGACAATAGGGTAATATCTTGAGGGCCTCCAGTTGTATAATTAGCACACCAAATCTTTCTCTATTCAGGTCCTCGGCAACCTGGATTACCTTATTGCTAACGGACGGGCAGGTTTTATCACTGTGTATATTATGAATAGTATTGGGATGGACACCAAAGCGCTTGAGGGTGCTCTTTATCTGGTCTGACAGGTCTATTGTGGGAACGATATAAAGAAATCTGCCGCCCCGTCCTCTGAAAAGATTGGCGATATGTTCGCACTGTGCTGACGTTTTTCCAGCTCCACATGGGGCATTGACTGTTCTTAGCATTTTCTCCATTTCATAAAACTCTCCTTCCTAACGGGTGTCTTCCGGACGCCCCAGGTATTCCCCTTGAACACCCCACTATATTTATAACGGTTGAAAGAAGCAGGTCTTTCTATAGGCCAAAAAAAAGAGCCCCGGGCAAGGGGACCGGGCTCTTTTTCTATACAACAGGTGCCGCTCTACATGTCGGAAGAAACCTATTTATTTCGGAAGGACAGGCGGCGTGTGAAATGTAGCACGCCCATGTAGTGAGCACCAAAACTATTTATCTATTCGATAATAACACCTCCAGAGATTGTCAGATACGAGTTGAACTGCACTTGTATTTATTCGACCTTATAGTTTAGGTCTTTCTTCATGGGTGAAACAATACCCCATGCAGTCTCTTAGCAGCACCACAATAGGCCAGATATGCATCGTGGGCATCTTCATATTGTCCCAGACTAAGAACTTTTCCATTCGCTATTCTTTACTTGTTTGATCTCTTATTAATTCTACTTTGTCAGACCAAAATACTTGTGTCAGATCATGTGGGTAAGTATAATGTCGTCTGTTGATTTTTCACGGAGTGTGAACGATGGCGACTTCGTGAAAATTGTGTACCAATTGCTTCCCTCATCGCTGGTCTGCTCGACCGGTTGCCGCAACATCTCAAAGCGTTCTCTTCGTTCTTTCGCGTGGGCACCCGCTCGGTGGCGAGTGCGGCCGAGACCTATTTGCTGGGGCTGTTTGCCTCGCCTAAATCCAACATGCTCTCGATGAGTGAACGCATGCTCGAGGCCGATCACCAAGTGCTGCATCACATGCTCTCGGACTCCGAGTGGGACTTCGATGGATTGGTCAGCGAGACGAGCCGTCAGGTCAACACGCTCATCGGCGGGAGGAAAGCGGCTCTCATCATCGACGAGAGCGCGTTTGCGAAGAAGGGCGAGGCCTCGGCGGGGGTCGCACGGCAATGGAATGGGCGGCTGGGGAAGGTGGAGAACAGCCAAGTGGGCGTCTTCGCCGCACTCGCGAAAGAGACCGCGGTCTCGCTTATCGACGCGCGCTTGTATTTGCCTGAGTGTTGGCTCAACGATACGGCGCGACTCGATGCGGTAGAGGTCCCTACATCGGCGAGAGTGGCGCAAAGCAAGGTGGAGCTTGCACGGGAGATGATCTTCGGGGCGCGGCGCCATGGGGTACGTTTCGGACATGTGGCCTTCGATGCAGTCTATGGCAGTGCTGGGTGGCTGTTGC
>JALZID010000061.1 GCA_030860485.1 Pseudomonadota bacterium
GTCGGCCACGACGCCCAGGCGTTGATGTGCCTCTACCCTGGCCCCGAGCGGGGTGAGCGTGCGCAGGATGCCGCTCTGCGGTGCCCGTACCCAGCCGCTCGAGCGGCCCTCCAGAGGTTCGATGCGGCGCTCCCGGGTCCGCCGGGGCGGCAGCATCCGGAGATAGCGCATCACCGACAGGACGCCGTATACGCCGACCCGGATCGCGACCTCGTCGAAGCGCAGGGCCTCGCCGGCCTCGTAGACCACGATCGGGATCCCGCGGCGCGCCAGGGCTCGGCGGATCGAGCCGTCCACGAGCGCCGTGTTGATGAGCACCGGGGCGTCGAAGGCGCGTGCCATGCGGACCGTTTCCCGATCGTCGCTGGCCACGACGTCGAAGGGGCGCCCCGCGTCGTGGGCGACGGTAAAGAGCGCTTCGCCGCGAGTGAGATCGACCCTGCGCTGGTCGGCGTCGAGATGCACCGTAAAGGCGGTGTCGGTGTTGAGCACGAAGCGCGAACCGTCGCGGACGCCCGCCGACTGTTGCTCGCCCTTTGCCCGTCACCTAGGCTCGATCGCGATGGCCGAGTACCGAAGGCCCATGGCGGCGATACAGACCACCGCTTGCGCTTCGGGCCGCGCTCAGTCCTACATCGTTTTCACTATTGGCCCTACGGCCGCACGGACGACGCCGCGGGCCGAGACCTGCCATCCATTTCGCCCCGGGACGCCGGTCCCGAGGGCGACCGGTGTCGCGGTCGAGGGGTGGGGACGCCCTGCTTTTCTCTTTCGACTCCCGACCCGAATACCGCATAATGGCGCGGAGCCATTGCCAACCCGGGGGGGACACCATGACCGACAGCTTCCACGCCCGTACCACGCTGCGCCTCGGCGACGGCGATTACGAGGTCTACCGCCTCAAGGCACTCGAAGACCGCCTGCCGGTCGCGACCTTGCCCTATTCGCTCAAGATCCTCTTGGAGAACCTGTTGCGCCACGAGGACGGGGTGAACGTCATGGCCGAGGACATCGAGGCCCTCGCGACCTGGGATCCGAAGGCCGAGCCCTCCAAGGAGATCGCCTTCGTGCCGGCGCGGGTGCTCATGCAGGACTTCACCGGTGTGCCCGCGGTCGTGGACCTCGCGGCGATGCGCGAGGCCATGGAGCGCCTGGGCGGCGATCCCAAGCGCATCAATCCGCTCTCGCCCGCCGAGTTGGTCATCGACCACTCGGTGCAGGTGGATGTCTTCGGGAGCTCGGGGGCCATGGCCCGGAACGCCGCCATCGAGTTCGAGCGCAACGAGGAACGCTATGTATTCCTGCGCTGGGGCCAGCAGGCCTTTTCGAACTTCAAGGTCGTCCCGCCCGACACCGGCATCGTCCACCAGGTGAACCTGGAATTCCTGGCGCGCACCGTGTTCTCGAAGCAGAAAAACGGCATCGCAGAGGCCTATCCCGACACCGTGGTCGGGACCGACTCCCACACCACCATGATCAACGGCCTGGGCGTGCTCGGCTGGGGGGTGGGCGGCATCGAGGCCGAGGCAGCCATGCTCGGCCAGCCGATCTCGATGCTGATCCCCGAGGTCGTGGGCATGAAGCTCACCGGCCGCCTGCCGGAGGGCGCGACGGCCACGGACCTCGTCCTCACCGTGACCCATATGCTCCGCAAGCGCGGCGTGGTCGGCAAGTTTGTGGAGTTCTTCGGCGAGGGCTTGGAGCACCTGCCGCTCGCCGACCGCGCCACCCTCGCCAACATGGCCCCGGAGTATGGAGCGACCTGTGGGATCTTCCCCATCGACGGCGAGACCCTGACCTATCTGCGCCTCTCGGGCCGCAGCGCCGCGCAGGTGGCGCTGGTCGAGGCCTACGCCAAGGCGCAGGGCATGTGGCGCGAGCCGGGCGCCCCCGAGGCTCGCTACAGCGATGCGCTGGCACTCGACATGGGCACGGTCGAGCCCTCGCTCGCCGGCCCCAAGCGCCCCCAGGACCGCATCGCCTTGAAGGCTGCCAAGGGCGTGGTCGAGAAGGTCCTGCACGTCTACCAGGAAGAACGTTCGGGTGCGGCGAGCAAGGACCGCGACATGGACCGCTTCCTGACCGAGGGCGGCGGCACGGCGGTGGGCGGGGAGGAGGCCCATCACAACGGCGTAGAGATGATCGAGATCGACGGGCGCGATGTGGCGTTGAAGGACGGCGCCGTCGTGATCGCCGCCATCACCTCCTGCACCAACACCTCGAACCCGAGCGTCATGATCGGCGCCGGGCTCGTGGCCAAGAAAGCGCGCGAGCGCGGGCTTCGCGCACGACCCTGGGTCAAGACCAGCCTCGCCCCGGGCTCGCAGGTAGTGACCCGCTATCTCACGGAATCGGGGCTTCTGACGGTTCTCGAGGAGATGGGTTTCCACGTCGTGGGCTACGGCTGCACGACCTGCATCGGGAACTCCGGGCCGCTGCCCGAGGCGGTGAGCCACGGGATCGCGCGCGGTGGTCTCGCGGTGTGCTCCGTGCTCTCGGGCAACCGCAACTTCGAGGGCCGCGTCCACCCCGAGGTCAAGATGAACTTCCTGGCCTCCCCCCCGCTGGTCGTCGCCTACGCGATCGCGGGCACCATGGACATCGATCTCGATCGCGAGTCCCTGGGCTCCGATCGCTTCGGCATGCCGGTCTATCTCAAGGACATCTGGCCCACCCAGCGCGAGATCGCCGAGGTCCTGGCGCGTATCGATTCGGAGATGTTCGCATCGAGCTACCGCGATATCTATGCGGGCGATGGGCGCTGGGCGGAGATGCGGGTGCCCGAAGGCGATCTGTTCCTGTGGGACCCGGCGTCCACCTATGTGAAGAACCCGCCGTACTTCGACGGCATGGGGGCTAACCCGCCCGGCCTCAAGCCGATCGAGCGTGCCCGCGTCCTGGCGCTGCTGGGCGACTCGATCACCACCGACCACATCTCGCCCGCCGGCTCCATCAAGGTGGACAGCCCGGCGGGACGTTACCTGGTCGAGAGCGGCGTGGAGCCCAGGGACTTCAACTCCTATGGCGCGCGGCGCGGCAACCACGAGGTGATGATGCGCGGGACCTTCGCCAATATCCGCCTCAGGAACCTGCTTGTCCCCGGCACCGAGGGCGGCTACACCGCGCACCAGCCCTCGGGCGAAGAGCTCGCCATCTACGACGCGGCCATGCGCTACCAAGCGGAAGGCACGCCGCTCGTGATCCTGGCCGGCAAGGAATACGGCACCGGGTCCTCGCGCGACTGGGCCGCCAAGGGCACGCTCTTGCTCGGCGTCGGCGCCGTCATCGCCGAGAGCTTCGAGCGCATCCACCGCTCGAACCTGGTGGGCATGGGCGTCCTGCCCTTGACCTTCCAGAACGGGGAAAACGCCGCCAGTCACGGTCTCACCGGGCGCGAGCTGTACCGCATCGAGGGGCTTGCGAGTGGCGCCCGCGAAGTTACGGTGGTGGCCGAAGACGGGTCCGGCCAGGGCAAGCGCTTCACCGCGCGGGTGCGGGTCGATACCCCCAAGGAATGGGAGTACTACGAGCACGGCGGGATCCTGCCCTACGTGCTGCGCCAGCTGGCGGCTTGACCTAGCGACCTCTTGGAGGCCGGCGACTCGGCCCTCGGACCCTGGGCGCTCTTCGTCAGCGCCTTCGTCTCCGCAACGCTCGCCCCGGGCGGCTCGGAAGCGGTCCTTGCCTGGCTCGTGGCCCAGACCGCCCATGATCCGCTGTGGCTGCTCGTCATCGCCACGGCGGGAAATACGCTCGGCGCCGTGAGCACCTGGCTCCTGGGACGGCTCGCGGCGCTCGGCTATCCCCTCGAACGTTTCATGAAGGGCCGAAGCGAAAAGGCCCTGGCCCTCGTGCAGCGCTGGGGCGTTTGGTCTCTCCTTCTTTCCTGGCTCCCGGTAGTAGGCGACGGCCTGTGCCTGGCGGCCGGGTGGCTGCGATTCCCCTTCCTCGCATGCCTCGCGGCCATCACCGCGGGCAAGCTCCTGCGCTACGCGGCGGTGGTGTACGCCTTCCTGCCGTGAAGATCGCGTCGGCGCGATGTCGAGGCTGTGTCCGGGTCGTGACAGACGCCGGCCTGTCGATGGGTTCCGATTCTGAAATCGTGTCGTTACCGCCCAAGCCGAGATCGGGACCGACCGACGGTATTCCAAGGCGATCGCCCCGGGAGCGGCCGGCTTGGTCCAGCGAAACTCTAGCGAGCAGGCGACGTCAGTGCTACGATTATTCGCATGATTGATTGGTCATCGTGCCTCGCCGTCGAGCGGGATCCACGGCACGTCAGCGGCGCATGGGTATTCCGTGGGACTCGCGTGCCGGTAGCGGCACTCTTCGAAAACCTCGAAGATGGTGCGCAGATCGCGCAGTTTATCGAATGGTTTCCCGGCGTTACGCTTGATCAAGTCCGTGCGGTCCTCGACCACGCCGCGCGAAGCTCGCCTGAAACCGTATCTGCGTAAGTGCGGATTGTCTTAGGTACGCCTGTCCCGTTACGAGAGGCATTGTCATCGCACGAGGTGGTGATTGCCTATGAGCGCGGTTGGTCGAGTCTAGGGAATGGAGCGCTACTCGACGCAGCTGAACGGGATGGCTTCGATATGCTCGTCACGACCGACAAGAATTTGCGGTACCAGCAGAACCTCGGGTCGCGCCGAATAGCCATCGTTGTCTTGACTTCAACTAGTTGGCCGCGCATCAAGCGGCATGTCGCAGCGGTGGTTCGCGCCATCGATGAGGTTACAGTCGGGAGCTATGTCGAGATTCAGATCCCATTGAACGGTTAGGCATCTAGCATAAATAACTTGAACAATTATCGGGCTGGTGTGGGATGAATACTGTAGTTCCATTCGCCGTGGAATTCGTCTGGCGTGGGCTGGACCGTGGCCAATTCAGCATTGCTGACTTTGAT
>JALZID010000062.1 GCA_030860485.1 Pseudomonadota bacterium
CATCGCAGCGCAGCCAGCCATTCCGCAGAGCCGCGGACAGCCAGCCAGTATGTGAACCCACAACCACGAGGGAGGCTATCCGTGAACCACTCGAAAAATATCACCAATATCGGCGCCGCGCTTGGGGTACTACTCGCAGCACCTTTGGCGCGGAGCGAGGAGCCGGTGATCCTGCCCGAGATTACCGTGACGGGCAGCACCGCGACGGACACCGGCTACAGGACTGACACCGCCACCACCGCCACCAAGACCGACACACCGATCTTCGACCTACCAGTGTCCATCCAGGTGGTGCCGCGCGAGCTCATGGACGACCGGCAGGTGATTCTTCTTCAGGATGCCCTGGAGACCGTGAGTGGTGTGGTCCCGTTTGCCACCGGCGGCAGCGTCTTCGATACCCCCAGAATTCGCGGATTCGAAGCATTCCGCAACGTCTATCGGGACGGGTTCAGGGGTCGCTTCTTTGGCAACTATATCCAGAGTACGGCCCATCTCGAGCGGGTGGAGGTGCTCAAAGGCCCGGCCTCGGTGCTCTACGGCCGCATGGAGCCGGGCGGCCTCATCAATCAGGTGTCCAAGCAACCCTTGGCGACACCTTATTATTCCCTACAGCAGCAGTTCGGCTCCTTCGATCTCTACCGTACAACCCTGGACGCCGCCGGCCCGCTGACCGAAGACCAGTCGCTCCTCTATCGGGTCAACTTCGAATATCTCGACAGCGGCTCGTTCCGGGATTTCGTCGGGGCTGAAACTGTCTTCGTGGCGCCGGTCTTGACCTGGAACCTGAGTGACCGTACCCACATCACCCTCAACTTGCAATATCAGCACTCCGATCGTCGCAGGGATACGGGTCTTGTTGCCATCGGCGACCCTCCCCGCATTGCGCCCATCCCCTTCAGCCGCTACCTCGGCGAGCCGTTCGACAACGACGATGTCGACGATCTCCAGGCCTTCTTTCTCCTCACCCATGACCTCAACCCGGACTGGACGGCGAACCTGCGTTTCTCGACCCAGCAATTCGATGCACATTATCTGGCGGTCGCAGGGACCGGTACCCTGCTCCCTGACAATCGCAGCGTTGAACGCACCTTTTTTGAGGAGATAGACGATATTCAGAATTACAACACTGTACTGGATATAATCGGGCATTTTCGCACCGGGGGGGTCAAACATACCCTACTGCTCGGGGCCGACTATTACCTTGACGAGTTTGATGGGCCGTTTGTATTCACGAGCTTCGATCCCATTGACATCTTCACCCCGGTCTACGGCGCGCCCCGCCTCTCGGTACCTCTTACCCCATTCACGCAAAGCACCGAATATTACGGCGTGTACTTCCAGGATCAAATCGATCTCCTGGACAACCTGCACCTCCTGGGCGGCGGGCGCTACGACTGGGCGACAACGGAGTCGCAATCCGACACGAATCCAACCGATAGAATCGAGGACGAAGCCTTCAGCCCGCGTGTGGGGCTGGTCTATCAGCCCCTGCCGTGGCTGGCGCTCTACGGAAGCTATGTCGAGTCCTTCGGCGGCGCGAACTCCGCCCGCTCCCGCACCGGTGAGGCTTTCGAGCCCGAGACCGGCCAGCAGTACGAGGCTGGCCTCAAGACCGAGTGGCTGGAGGGCACGCTCTCGGCCACGCTCGCCTTCTACCATCTCACGAAGCAAAACATCCTGACCCCGGACCCGGTGGACCCGAACAACTTCTCCGTCCAGACCGGGGAGGCGCGGAGCCAGGGCATCGAGCTCGATCTCGCCGGCCAGATCACGCCGGGGTGGAGCATCATCGCCTCCTACGCCTACACCGATACCGAGATCACCCAGGACACCGGCGGCCGCGAAGGCTTCAGGCTCCACGACGTGCCGGAGTACAGCGGTAGCTTGTGGATGCGCTACCGGTTCCTGGGCGGCCCCTGGAAGGGCCTGAGCCTGGGGGCGGGTGTCTTCGCAGCGAGCGAGCGTACCGACTCCGACAACAGCTTCGAGGTGCCCGGTTATGCGCGGGTGGACCTCTCGGCGGCCTACACGTGGAAGCTGGGGCCGACCTGGCTCACGGCGCGGCTCAACGTCGAGAACCTCCTGGATAAGGAGTATTTCAAGAATGTAGTAAGTAGTAGCGAAATACACCCCGGCGCGCCGCGGACCTTTCTCGGGTCGCTGCAGATTGAGTATTGAGGCGAGCCATGAACGCCTCAATGCGCTCTTGGGGTTCACCGGTTATAAGCGCCTTTCAGCCGATCCTGAACGGCGCCTTCGAGCTACCCGCCGACGTGCCCGAGGATTTCGCGCCCTTCAATATCCAGTTCCTGGAATACGAGATCGACGGGGCTGCGAGGCAGGGTCTCTTCGTCGCCTACGCCAGGACCACCGACGATCCGGTCGAGGAGGAGCAGGGGCCGGGGCTCGGGTACATTGCCGAGTTCGATCTCGACGGCCGGCACCTGCATACGCTGCACGCGAGCCGGAGGCTCAACGCTCCCTGGGGGTTGGTCGTGGCCCCCGAGGGGTTCGGCCCGTTCTCCAAGCGCCTCATCGTCGGCAACTTCGGCGACGGCACCCTGGTGGCCTTCGGCTTGAAGAGCGGACGGCAGAGGGGATATTTACGCGACCGCGATCGGCAGGCCCTCCAGATCGATGGCCTCTGGGGCCTCGCCTTCGGCAACGGCGCGAGCCTCGGGCGTGCGGATTACCTATACTTCACCGCCGAGCCGAACGGCGAGGCCGATGGCCTTTTCGGCAGCCTGCACTTCGTGAAGGAGTGAGGGGAGGGGGTATCGCGATGGCCGTCGCTGGCGGGACGACACCATTCTTTCCGGCACCACGGGGCCGGCATTCGCCGGCGATGACCGAGCCGGAGCGACCATGAGGGTGAATCAGCGCGGGGAGGTCTGCAGCAAATTTCTTGACAAACCAGCCAGCCACTCCTTCGGGTTAGCCAGCCAATACCAATGCATAAGAGAGGTCTGGCTATGCCAAATACTGTCAAACTACTCCCGCCAATTGTCCTTATACTGTCGATGCTTCTTGGTGCTGCGCCACGGGCGGCCGATGTGCAGCAGGACAAACCCGTGGCTGGTGGGGATGAACAACCCGTCGTCCTTCCGGTGATCACCGTCACGGCGGATCCCTCGAATGAGATCGGTTATGTGGCAACGCAAAGCACCACCGCCACCAAGACCGACAGCCCGCTGATCGAGACGCCGCAGTCGATTTCGGTGATCACCAGCGATCGGCTGGAAGCGCAGGACGCCGACAGCCTCTCCGAAGCCTTGCGTTACACCCCGGGCATACAAGCAGAGCCGTTCGGCTTCGAGCCTCGTTTCACGTTCTTCAACATCCGTGGATTTGACGCGACCACCACGGGCCTCTACCGAGACGGCTTACAACTGCGCAATCCGGGATTTGCCGGCTCTTTTAGCCTGGAACCCTATGGTGCGGAACGAATTGAAGTGCCGCGCGGCCCGGCTTCCGTTCTATACGGGCAAGGTAGCCCCGGCGGTCTCGTCAACTTTGTCAGCAAGCGGCCGGCGGCAAAACCTTTCGCCGAAGTCGAGTTCGAGACGGGAAACTTCAATCGCCTGCAGGGCGCTTTCGATCTAAGCGGTCCCATCACCAGGGATGGCACCTTCCTTGGCCGGCTGACCGGGCTCGCCCGCGACAGCGATACGCAGGTTGATTTCATCGAGGACGACCGCGTTTTCGTTGCTCCTTCGTTCACCTGGCGTCCAAGCGGCGCCACCACGCTGACGCTGCTCGGTGAATACAAGCGAGATGAAACGCTTTCCTCGCAGGCATTACCGGCTGCGGGAACTCTTTTCGACAATCCCAATGGCAGCATTCCAACACGCCGTTTCACCGGCGAACCTGATGTCGACCGGTACGACAGAGAGGATTTTTCGGCTGCGTATCTGTTTGAGCACCAGGCCAGCGATGCCTGGACCTTCCGTCAAAACGCGCGCTATTACTCGAACGACCTCGACAACGTTGCCGTGTTCAGCAGCGGCCTCGATGGCGACCAGCGCACCCTCAACCGATCCCTGTTCGATGGCGTTGGCGAGCTCGATGGGTTCGCCATTGACACTCAAGCCCAGCTTGAATGGGCGACCGGGTCCGCGTCCCACACTCTGCTCTTGGGTCTGGACTATCAGAATATCGAGACCAGCGTTTTGCAAGCCTTCGGCGCCGCCCCGTCCATTGATGTCTTCGATCCGGTCTATGGAGCGCCCGTCCCGACACCCCCGGTGTTTAACGATAGCGATACGGATCAGCAGCAGATCGGGTTATATGTTCAGGACCAGATCAAGTTTTACGAAAAGTTTGTCGTGTTACTCGGCGGGCGCTACGACTGGGCGGAAACCGAAACAGAAGATAACCTCGTGAACACGACCACCGACCAGGGCGACAACGAACTCACCGGCCGCGCCGGCTTGCTCTATCTGTTCGACAACGGATTGGCGCCTTACGCGAGCTATTCGGAATCCTTCCTGCCCGCTGCCGGCACCGATGCGTCCGGCCGGCCATTCGAGCCTGAGACCGGGCGGCAATACGAAGTCGGCGTCAAATATCAGCCGCCCGGAGCCAACAGCTTTGTAACTCTCGCGCTTTTTGAGCTCACGCGGGAGAACTTCATCCAGTTCGATCCGGCGACCTTTCTCCAGGTTCAAACAGGCGAAGTTCGTTCCCGCGGCATCGAGCTGGAAGGCGTCGCGAGCTTCGACTTCGGCCTGGATCTGATCGCCAGCTACGCCTATCTGGATATAGAGATCACGGAAAGCAGCAACCCCGCGGAGGTGGGTCAGCGGCCGATGCAGACGGCCGAGCATACGGGCTCGCTTTGGGCGAATTACACGATCCAACGCGGCTCTCTCAACGGGTTGGGACTCGGTTTCGGCGTGCGTTATCTAGGGTCCAACTTCGGCGACAACCTCAATACGATCGAAGCCCCCCCGGAGACACTAGCTGATGCGGCAATTCACTACGACTGGAACAAATTTCGATTCGCCGTAAACGCAAAGAATGTCTTCGACAAGGAACACGTCGCCACGTGTTTCGTCCGCGGAGTAGGTTTCTGCACCTTTGGCCAGACGCGCACCGTGACGGCCAGCATCGGGTACAGGTGGTGAGCCCAGCATCAATGAACCGATGGTATCTCGTCCACAAATGGACGAGCCTGATTTGCACCGCGTTCATGCTGCTGTTGTGCCTGACGGGGCTGCCGTTGATTTTTTATCACGAGATAGACCATGCGCTGGGCTATGGCGTCGAGCCGCCAGCGATGCCGGCGACGACGCAGCGCGCGAGTTTGGACAGCATCCTCGCCGACGCCAAAGCGCGAAAAATTGACGATGCCGTGCAGTTTGTCGTGCGGGATCCCGACGAACCGGATGTTTGGTTTGTGAGGATGGGCGAGACAGCGGCTGCACCGGAACCATCGGCCTTCTACAGCTACGACGCGCGTACCGGCGAATTTCTGCATGAGTACCCGCTTAACCAGGGCGTCATGAATTTCCTGCTGAGGCTGCACGTCGATATGTTTGCAGGTCTGCCGGGCACACTGTTTCTCGGATTCATGGGTGTACTGTTGGCGGTCGCGCTGATTTCGGGAGCAGTGGTCTATGGCCCCTTCATGCGCAAGCTACGCTTCGGCACCGTGCGACGTCATCGGTCGGCGACGCTGAAGTGGCTCGACCTGCACAATCTGCTCGGCATCACGACGCTGGTCTGGGTATTGGTCGTTGCGATCACGGGCGTCATCAATACTTTGGCGATCCCAATCTTTGCTCATTGGCAGTCAACCGAGCTTGCCGATATGACCGCGGCGTATCGCGAAAAACCGGCCCTTGCGGAGGGAGGCTCGGCGAAACAGGCTGTCGCTGCCGCGCGTGCGGCGGAACCGCGGATGGAACTCAGCTTCATGGCGTTTCCGGGTAACGATTTTGCCAGCCCTCATCACTTTGTCGCCTTCATGCAAGGCGCGACGCCCTTGACGTCTAAACTGCTCAAGCCCGTGCTGATCGATGCGCGATCGGGAGAGGTCATCGAAAAACGCGAATTGCCCTGGTACGTCAACGCGCTGCTGGTCTCACAGCCTCTGCACTTTGGCGATTACGGCGGCCTGCCGCTAAAGATCATCTGGGGCTTGCTGGATATCATCGCCATCGTGGTGCTCGGCAGCGGGGTGTATCTGTGGCTCAAAAAACGCGAGACCTCGTTCGAGGCGCGCCTGCGACCGGCGCAGGTTGAAGAAACCGCCGGCGCGCCGTCCCTCCATCACGAAGACTAGGTCTACACCCTCAGAAAAACCAACAGTGGTAAATTGTAAATTGATACTGACCAAGTAATTGGATCATTTTAGCTAGCCAACAAAGCCTCCCGCTCGCATAGCCAGCCAGACGGGTCGATCGACTGATATATGACTCCGGGAGGACGCGTGACCAAGTTGCCATCGACGCACACGCCGATTGCCGCGGCGCGGCGTGCGGCATTCGTGGGCGTAGCCTTCGCGGCGCGCTCTCGATCTCCCAGCCGCTGCACTTCGGCGACTACGGCGGCCTACCGCTGAAGATACTTTGGGCGCTGTTCGATCCCATCGCCATCTTCATGCGCGCCAGCGGGCTGTCGCTCGCGAAACGCAACGTACCTTTCGAGGTGCGCCTGCTTGCGCAGCAGACCGTAGGCGAAGCGTCGCCTGACCTCGGCTCTGAACAGCATCGCTCCGCGTGAGCGCGTTGCGCAGCAGAATCGAAGTGTGGGGCATGCCGATCCTGCTGGGCACCGCCAGCGCTCTTGGCCTCATCGCAGCGCTGGTTTCCGACGGCCTCGGCGACGTCGTCTCCTGGATCGCACTTGCAGCTCCCGTCGTGGTGTGCGCGTGGTGCGGATCCAGAAAGGGCTAACCGGGGCGTGCCGACTTGCAATCCGTGCTCGATACCGGAGATCTGCCGGGGGGCGCTCGCTCTTTGTCGCGAGCGCGTGCGCGCCACACCGGGCGATGCGGATGCACACGCCACCTGGCCCAGTCGCAGGCCGCTCAAGGCCATTTCCAGGTGGCGGTGCAGAACGGCAGCCGCGCCTGCGCACTCGCAACCCAGCGACCCGCGCTCCTGGTCCGACCCTGGCCGCGTGTACGCAATGGACGGCAAGCTCAAGGATGCGGTCCAGTGTTTTAGCGAAGCCTTCGGGTCGATGCGCGATTCGCCGACGGCTGGCACAACCTGGGCGCCGCGCTGAAGCAGATCGGGGACCGCCAGGGGGCGTTCACGGCGCTCAAGAACGCGCTGATGGCGCACTGGGTGGCCGTCGCAGGCCGGAACGACGCTTTTCCCCGCACCAGAGTGCCCGCGCGCTTCGTCCCGGGCGTGGTGACTCGCGGTCCTGGCCCATGGACCTTACAGCCGTACCGTGTCTTTTGTGGAAAAAGCCCGTTTGTACACGGAGGCGGTTCTCCAAACTGATGCCGAGGAGCACTCAAGGCCGAGGAGATGTCGCAAGGCGGCTGTGTTCGGATGTCGAATCGGACCGACCCGGTTGGAGCGGCATCCAGGCCCGCACGCAAAGGCCTTGCGGGTGGCGCTTCGTGAGTGTCAGGGCGCCGCCGAGGGCCTGGACCCGCTCCTCGATTCCGGTGAGGCCCAGACCGAAGGAGACCTCGGGAACCATCCCTTTGCCGTCGTCCTCGACCTGGATCTCGACGATCCGGTTCGGAGCCACGGTGGCCGGGTTGACCAGCGCGACTGTGACCCGCACCGAAGCGTGGCGGGCGCCGGCATGGCGGGCCACGTTGGTCAGGCATTCCTGGACGATCCGGTAGATCGTGACGCGCAAGGTATCGTCGAGGTCATCCCGCAGCCCGGACGTCTCGATCGTCCAATCCGTATGGCCCTGACGGGATCGCCAGGTCTCGACCAGATCGCGTAGCGCCTGATCGAGGCCCAGCGCATCCAGGCCCTGGGGGCGCAGGCGCCGGAGCATCGCCCGTATCCGCCCCTGAAGCTCGGCGACGGTATGCTCGATCGCCGCGAGCGAGTCCTGGATGCCGCCGTACTGCCGGGTTTCCAGGTGATTCTGGATGGTCGTGAGGTAAACGGAGGCGGTGAACAACAAGGGCGCCAGGTCGTCGTGCAACTCCCGCGCGAGCCCCCGCCGTTCGGCCTCCTGGACATCGATCAGATGGCTCGCAAGCGTGCGTTCGCGATCGCGGGTCGCGCACAACACGGCAGCCATACGATTGAACCGCTTATGGATGCGAGCGAGCTCCGGCACCGCAGCTTCCGGTACACGGGTTTCCAAATCTTGGGATTCCAAGCGATCGAACGCCGCTTCCAGCTCCGCGAGCGGTCGGAGACCGCGCGCAAGGCCGAGATAGACGAGACCGCCGACGCACAGGAACAACGCCGCGGCAATCACCATGAGCACCCGGACGTCCTGCCACACCTCGCGGATCTCGTCGCTGGGATCGGCTTGCAGGATCACCTGCTCATGTGCACTGCCGACCGTGAGATTAATCGGTTCGAAGCCCTCTGTGCCTGGGGCGAAGAGGCGCGAAAACCATCGGGGCACCCCGGCCACATCCGTGTTCTCCGGCGGGAGCGGGCCTGCTTCCGGTCGAATCACCCGGACATGCCTGAGCCGATCCAATGACTCCGCCAAGTCCTCGGGGCGGAGACTGGTGAGCCCTGGTTGCGACCGCACCGCCGAGATCAGGCGTTCGGCCGAGCGCAGCGTGGTGTCCATCTCTGAGCGCATCGCCGCACGTGCGTGCAGCCACAGCACAGCGGCGCCGAGGGCGATGCCGATCGAGAGCACCGCGCTCAAGATGAGGACGAGTCGGATCTTGAGGGACACCTGAAAGCCTCGAGGTCTACACCGGAGGCCCGATGGTAAGGATCAGGGCCCGCTACGACAACCCTCGGCCACTTTCAGAGCGCCCTAGAACCTGAGCTTCACGCCTACCCACCCGGCGCGGGGCGCGCCGGGTGCCAGGAAACGCTCCTCGGCGATCGGATCGGCGAAGGCGTTGAAGTTGCGGGTCCCGGCGGTCTCGTAGTCGCTGTCAAACAGGTTGTCGATGCGCGCCCAAACCTCGACGTGCTCCCAGGGATGAAAGCGCGTGCGCAGGTTCACGATCGCGTAATCATCCACCGTGTCCAGCTCGTTACTGTCATCACCGCGCAGGAACTGGTCGGAGGCGTAGAGGAGCGTGCCGCCCACCGACCACTTCGGGAGGATGGCCCAGTCGGCCCCGATCTTGAGGTTGTGCTCCGGGATCCCGGGGATGCGGTCGCCTTCCTGCACCTGGATGCCGTCGGGCTCGACCACGCTCGCCAGGGTTTCGGCGGATTCATAGGTCGCGTCCACGAACCCGTAATTGACGGACCAACGCACGGACTCCCACTGCCCGTTCAGACCGAGCTCCACGCCCTGGCGGCGCGTCTCGTCGATATTCGTGAAAAACCCCGCGCCGCCCGTTTCGGTCACGGCGAAGATGAGGTCGTCTTCGAGCGTCGTGCGATAGAATGCCACCCGCCAGCGCAGGTCCTCGCCGAGCGGCAGGTGCCCGCGCGCCCCGATCTCCCAGGTCCTGCCGATCACGGGATCGAGTGGCGGATCGGCCACGAAGGCGTTCGGCAGGTTACACGGGTCGTCCTCATCCGCGCAGGTCAGCTCCGCGGGTGTGGGAGCCCGGAAGCTCTCGCTATAGCCGCCGAAGAGGTTCAGGTCCTCGAAGATCGAATAGGTGACACCCCCGGCCGGGTTGAAGCGATCGAAGTAGTGATCGCCGTCGAGATCGGCGTTTTCCGGATCGCCGGTCTGATCGCGGATCTCGACCTCGGTGATCTGGTAGCGCCCCGAGAAGGTGAGTGCCAGCGCCTCCGTGACATCGAAGGTATCGGTGAGATAAAGGCCCCAGTTGTCCTGCCGGGTGGCGACGTCGACCTCGCTCTCCAGATCGCCGATGCGCCGGGTACCGCGGGCCAGGCCCTGCTGAAACAACTCCGCCTCGGCCTCGTCCTGGGTGAAGTCCGTATCGTTCCCGTCGTAGGCAAAACCGAACGTGGCGCTGTTCGCGCGCTCGAAGAACGTCGCTTGGTGGCTCAACTGCACGGTCCCGCCGTAGCCGTCGGTGTCGGTCTCCGTGGTGCGATCCTCGCCTTCGACTTCGAACTCCAGATCCCCGACGCCGCCGAAGGGCGCGGCCGATCCCTCGCATAAGCCGAGCGCCAGCGCTATCTCGCTATCGTCCTCATCGACGCACTGGACCTCGGCATCGCCGTTCAAGGTATCGCGTTGGTATTCTCGGTAGTAGGCATTGCCTGCCAGCAGCAAGGCATCGGTGAAGGCGTGACTGGCCCTGAGATTCAGGAAATTCATGTGGTTGTCGGTATCGTCGGGAAAGGTGTGCACGGCATTACGATCCAGGGCGAGCAGGCTTTCGGGGGCGAAGCCGTTGCCCGTCAGGGTGTTGTCCGCGAAGATATAGCTGAGATCGAGATCGGTTTGTTCGTCCTCCCAGCCGATCTTCCCGAACAGTTGCCGGATTTCGCTCGGGGACTCGTCGCGCCAGCCGTCTTCATCGAGTGCATTGAAGGTGAGGTACCAGTCGAAGCCGCCGTGGTAACCGCCGTGCTCGGCCTCTACCGCCCAGCGCCCGAACGAGCCACCGCTCGCTTCGACCTCCGTACCCTGGTAGGCGAAACCGCTCTTGGTGCGTAGCGCGATGGCCCCGCCCAGGGTATTCAAGCCGAACAGCGGATTCGAGCCCGGGATGAGGTCCAGGCTGGAGATGGCCGACTGCGGGATCAGGTCCCAGTTGACGGTGTCGCCGAAGCCTTCGTTGATGCGCACGCCATCCATGTAGAGCGACAGGCCGATGGCGCTACCGACCAGCGGCGAGGCCAGGAACCCGCGGTATTCCAGATCGTTCTGGAAGGGGTTGTTCTGGGCCGCGTTGATGTTCACGCTGCCGATGTTCTCGAACAGCATCTGGGAAAGATCGAGTGGGTTCTGTTCCTCGACGTCGTCGGCGGTCAGCGACTGTACGTTGGCCGGGACCTTATCGATCGGCGTGCCGAGCGCCGGCAGGGGCGTGGTCGCGATCACCTCGATGGTTGGCAGCTCGATCGCGCCTGCGGGACTGCGCGTGACCTCGCCCTCCCCATCGCCCTCCTCCGCCATACCGGGGGAGGAACCCAGGACTAGGGTCAGGATCGACACCAGACAGGCCGCAGGCATCGATGCACGTGGATCCCTTGAAACGACGCTTCGACCCATCGTGTTACTTTCCAGGAACGCGGTGGGCCGGGATGAGCGAAGCGAATATCATCATCGACAGTGCCGTTGCTGCTCCGCTGGTCGATGGTTAGAAGGCCATTGTTGTTCGCGGCGTTTCGCGTCTGGCCCTGTGCCGCGCAGTTTACAAGAAAAAGCCTCTTTTCAATGGAGTCCCTCATCAGCAATTCGCGTGTGATAACTCCACATGCGATCCGGGTACATATCCCACGCCCCTGTGGGAAAACTTCCCGTAGCAGGTTGTCCCCCAGTACGCTGCGGACCGGGAGCGGTCGTGCCGCGGCTTGTCGGGCGGGATGGACGCCATTCGGTGCCGGGTCGTCGGTCAACGGGGGAGGCAAGTAGTACCGCAAAGGCGATGTCGATGTAAGAAAAAACGGTTCGCCTCCAAAACTAACCGAATGTGAGACGTCATTGCGAGGATGACCCGCTACCCGTGAGCGCAGCGTGGCGGTCTCGCGACGAAGCAATCTTGCGATGACGAGATTGCGCCGCAAGGAGGGATTAGAGGTGCAGCATCCGCCGCACCACACCATCGCGCCGGAAGGCGTGATACAAAGCCCCGCTGATGTGCGCCGCGAGCACCGCCAGGAGCGCCCAGCACGTATAGATATGGATGTCGGAATAAAACTCGTTAAGCTCGTCGTTTTCGTAACCCCAGTTGGGAAGCTCGATGAGCCACCACAAGGTCGTGCCCCAACCGCTGTACGACGACGAGAGATAACCGCTCACGCAGACGGCGAGAATCAACACGTAGACCAGAATATGATCGGCCATTGCCGCCATTTTCATCCACCCCGACATCGTCTGCGGTAGTTTTCCCGGACTGCGCTTCCAGCGAATGTAGAGCAAGAGACCCACGACCAGAATGAGCGTCAGGCCGATGTTTTTGTGCAACTGAAATGGAAACCCGCGCACCGCCTCTCCCCACGGCAGCGACATCATCCACCAGCTCTTGGCGAATAGAAACAGAATCGAGACCGCCAACAACCAGTGCAAAATCACCGCGCCAAAACTGTAGCCTTGTGTTTTCATGCAGCGCCCTCCTTCATTCCGGCGAGCGCGGCGACCATGAGCCCACTATGAATCAAAAACCACAATAGAGAGTTCCACAGATATTCGTCGCGCAGGATCGGATGTGAATTCGCGGTGGCAACGAAAACGGCGAGATCGAGCGCTGCGAGCGCTCCGGTCACCGCGACGAAAGCCGAAGGCGCCCACGGCCGCCAGTCAATCAATCCCATCGCGACGAAAATCGAGACCATCGCGAGTATCGCCCCGGTCATTCCCACGAAGATTTGAAAGCTGCGGAACCAGTCGGGTCTGGCCTCGATGAATGCGGCGACGCGCTCGGCCATTCCTTCGCACGTTTGCAGGGACACGTTCTCTTCTTCCAACTCTCCTTCGGGACATTTCCATAGAGTCGCGAACTCATCCGCCGATTGCGCATAGAGCGTGTAGTGTTTGGACGCTTCGACACCATAGCTCGATGCGAGATAGAAACCGAGGACGACCGCGATGGTTCCGACCCAGGCTGCCCAGACGGGGCCTTCCAGAGTGTTGAATGAAGAGGTTTTGATAAGCGCTCCTGTCTTATTGAGTTGGAAGTTTTCCCGAAATCGGAAACCCGAGCGACACCGGTTTGACCTTTTGCTTTCGCAACGGTTCAATCAGCCACGCGGGTCAACGGAACGGATGAAGTGGTGTAATCTATTCGACCTATCTTGTATTTCTCTTGGATTTCAGCGGCATGTAGTGCATAGTTCAAGTCATGTATGAGATCCCTGATCTCGGTCACTGACCATGAGCGGGACGAGCTGATCCTGGCCCTCTATCACCGCCTGGTGCCACCGGTGTGGGAGGACTTCCCGTAGCAGATACTCCCAGGACGCAGAGTCTTCTATTCATAGTGTGTGACCTCTTGTCGGTAGGTGTCCGTCTCCGAGCCATCTCGCCATCCGCGGTACCATGCCATACAGGAATACCAGGATAAGCAGCGCGACGAGCGCCGGGATCCAACGGACATCAGCCGCGACCAGGATGCGCTCCGCGAACGTGTCGGCCTGGAGCGCGGCACTCAGGGCGCTCGAGCTCTCCAGGTGGTGATAGACAAGGCCCGTCTGGGCACCGAGCCCCTTGAGATAGCTTTCGCGCACCGACGAGAGATGCTCGTTTCCGACCGCGGCTTCGCTGCCAAACGGGGCGTTGCGGGGGTCATAGCCCCTACTATTGCCGGGGTCCTCGATCGGCAAACCGAATCGGGAGGCATGGGGCACGTCATCGGCGCTGTAGAAGCCTATCTGCTCGCCCTCTTCATTGAATTTAGGGATTGGCGTTAGGGTATACGCCCCCACCCCCACGATCAACCCCTTGACCACGCCCGGCCTCTCGTCAAACCGCGGCTCTGAGGCAGGCTGCATTGTCGCCAGGATCCTAGCGCCCTCGACCTCCCCCGTGAGCTCTTTGAAATCGGGTTGGTAGCGCGAATTGATCGGCGGCGCTTCATGGCCATCGGTCATGAAGACCAAATGGGTATTGAAGCCCTTGAGGAGCTTGATGGTGTTGTAGAGGCCTTGGGCGATGTTGCTATCGGCGGCCCAGGCCATGCGCCAGTCGATGCGCGCAATAGCCCCGTCGATCGCGCTATAGTTGCCGCACACCTCGACTGGCTGGAATAGAATGGCGGACTCGCGCTCGGTAAAAAGGCCGAGCCCGATGCGCGATCCGCAGGGCAGTCGCCGCAACCCCTCGCGCAGCGCGCTTTTCACGAGCTCTAGGCGGCTGACGTGGCCTCCGTTTGATTCGTAGTCCACGGTGTTCATGCTACGCGTGATATCGACGATGAAAACATAAGAGAAGACCGACCGTTCAGCCTGGACCCTTGGGAACGCAAAGACAAGGATAAGGACACCGAATGCCGCGAAAAGGCACCAGAATCGGATATCGCCCTTGTTCACGGCAGGCCCCTGGGAAAGCCTGGGATGGAAGACCATAGCCCTTGTTGGCGTCGTTGTTGATCGGGCTCGTCAGTCTCCGCTTGCGGCAGGTCCGGCACCAGCCGCATGGCGACCTCGAGGTTGTATTTCGCGTCCCAATCCCAGCTATCGAGTCGCAAGGCCTCGCGATAGAGGTCCTTGGCGAGCGCGGTGAGGGTAAAGGCGCGCTCGTATTCGGACTGCTCGGTGAGCGCTATCGCTCGGGTGAGATAGAGATTGCCAAGGTTGTAACGCAGGCGCGCGCGGAACTCGGGATCTCCTTTGCCTTCCAGGCGGTTGAACAAGTCTATCGCCTCATCGCCGCGGTTCTTCTGCATAAGCCAGTGAGCCCGCGCAAACATGACTTCGGGCGGTGCATCCCCCGTAATGGGGATATCCTCGCCTGCCAGGAGCCGCTCGATGGTTCGGTTGTGCGCGCCGGCCCGGGTCAGGGCGATGCTCTCGATGAGCACCCCGAGGCAGAGCCCTAGCAGCAGGATCAGCAAGCTGCCACGGCGCATTCGGTAGCGCCTCATCGCCATGCGCGGACCTCCGCGAGCTTGGCGCCCAAGAGCGCCGCAATCGCGCAGAGCGCAAGCCCGTAACACCATCCCGAGAGCTCACCCCGGAGGATGTGCTCGGAGTAGCGCAATGGCAGGTTCTCGAGGGCGTCGAGGTCCGCGATGGCGCGCTCCAAGGCCTGAGGATTTTCCGCTTCGTAGGGAGAGTAAGGAGTCTCAAGGCTGCTAAGAAACGCATGGAGATGACGTTCCGGCAGGCCGTCCGCCGTATCGCCGGGCGGGCGCTCGCGCGCCTCGAAGATCCCGGGGCTATTGGCGGTGCGCAAGTATATCCAATACAGGCCTACGCCGAGCTCCTTGAACCACTTGCGAAGATCCGCCCGGCTGCGATGGTCGACCTCGGTGGCGCCGTCTGAAACCAGGACGATCACTCGGGAACCAGTATAGGGTCGGCCCTGGAAAAAGGACAGCGCCATGGCGAGCCCCTTAGCAATATTGGTAAGGCCAAGCCCCGGCGTATCCATGGCCCGGATCGCCGCCTCGATGGCCTCTCGGTGCTCCGAGAGCGGCAGCACGAACATCGCCGAGGTGCTAAAGGAGGCTACCCCGATCAGATCGCTCTTCCGCCGTGCGACGAACTCCAGGAGCAGGCGGCGCGCGGCCTGGGCCTTGGATTCCTCTTCGCCGCTCGGAGGATGGCCGGCAAAGCTATGGTCCATGCTGGAGCTGCGGTCCAAGAGCAGCACCGTGTGCGCGCCCCGGCCGATCCGCTGCACGGTCTGTTCGACCCGGTGCAGACCCGCGATCCCTAGGATCAGCGAGGCGATAGCCAGCGCGGCGATCACTCGAAGCGTGTAATCGATAGCGGTAGAGATCACATCCCGCGGGATCACTTCCACCCAAGGATACGGCTGGCTCCGGAATGAAGAGAAAAAGAACGGCAGGAACGCAAGGGGCAAGAGCGCAAGCACCCACGGATGCGCCAGTGCTAGAGTCACCGGCTGGCCTGCTCGCATTCGCGACAGCGCCGGCAGAATCGCTCCAAGGCCCGCCAAGCATCACCCTCCATCCCCTCGCCGAGGCCTTCAGAGAAAAAGAGATGCCGGGAACGCTCAAAGAATGCTTCGATCTCCTGCATTAGCGGAAGAAACGCAGGGCGTTGTTGTATGAATTTCTGTAGGTCTCCTGGAAACATCGGGGCGCCGGCGGTCTCGTTGAAGGCTCGGTGGATCGCCTGTAAAGCTTGCTTGTACGCGGTGAGGTCCATAGCCCCCCGACGCAAGCGCCGAAGCTCCCGACCCGCACGGGCAAAGGGTTTGCGCCGCCGGCCCGGCCACTGCCCGTAGCGCCACAGGGTGTAGAGCAGGGTCGCGGCTGCAGCAGCCGCAAACAGGATCAACCGGATCCCATGGCCGCGCGCGTCTATCGGTTGCGGTCTGGCGTCGGGGCGCACGTATTCCCGGCCGCCTTCGGTGCGGACGGCAAGCTCCCGCAAAGGCGACATCGTAAACTCCCAGGCGGGTATCGGCACATCGAGTTGATCAGGGCCGCTCAGGACGAGCCGGAAGGCAGGGATGGAAAGCGCTTTCATCCCGACAGGGGCATAGAAGATCTGATAGGTAAGCAGGATCCGGTAGCGATTGGCCGCCTGTTGCTCTATTTCCTCCACCGCCACGTTGCGGAGCTCCAGCCAGTAATCGAGGTTTCCCGCGGTCGGGATCGAGCCCTTCTGCAATGCATAGGGTTTCTTCACGTCCAGTTGGATCTCGTGCCGAATGACATCCCCGATGAGGTATCCGAACGGCCTTGGGGTTAGGAAATCGAAGCGCTCAATGGGCGATTGGGCACCGGGAGCAAGCGAGGGGAAACAGGCTGTAAAAATACAAGCTATCGACAAAGTGGCCTGCCAGCACAGGTCACGAGCACCGATTCTCATTGCTCGAGCCCGTGCCCATCACTATTGCAGGAAATACTCCGTCAACTTGTTTGCCTCGAAGCGATCGATGAGAAACAATGGCGCACACCCGCGGGCCATGAAGAGCCGGGTGAGATCGCGCCTACGCTCAGCGAACGCGGCTTGGAACCGTTCGTGCAACTGCGGCCGGAACAACAATGTCCGGGTCGCGCCCGTCTCCCTGTCCCGCGCCTGGGCGAGGCCCACGGCCGGCAGTTGCCGGTATTCCGCGGACTCCCATACCACGATCGGCACCACAGCGTGCCGGGACATCGAGACCAGCACATCGTCTATGAGCGCGAACGGCAGATGAAAATCGGATACGAGGAACACCAGGGACCGCCGCACCGACAAATACCGGCTCGCCTCTCGTAGACCCGCCGCGTCAGCCGCCCGAATCTGCAGCTTGGACAGCCGATCGGCCAGGTCCCAGGCGGCACCGGCTCGATGGGCAGCGGGCAGCAGGAGATCACACCGCACGGCAGCATCGCAGCCGATAAAGCCAAACGGGTCGCCACTACGATAGGCTGACAGTACCGCCGCTGCGGTAAACTCTGCCAGCAGTTGAAGCTTCCCTTTATCCCCCACGGATCCCATCGAGCCCGAGAGATCGGCAACGGTATACACAGGGGCTGTGCTGCGCTGATTGAAGACCCGCACATGGGGCATCCCAAAAGGGTCTCTGAGGGTCACGCGTAGATCCAGCCTCCGCGCATCGCGATGTCTAAACAACGGCTCGTATGCGCGAAAGTCCTGTCCTTGGCCTGACTGCACGCCCTCGTGATAGCCGGGATGGACGGCTTGAGAACGCCGGGCGAAGCGGTAGTGAAATTCCTGGATGCGGCTTTCTTGCAATGGCGCGGCGTATCCGTCCATCTTTTTTATGCTAAGGTGCGGCGACGGTGTGAAGGACCTTATCCAGCAGCTCGCGCACCAGCGGTCCGCGCCGGAGCTCATGGACGGGGCTGAAAAAAACCCGGTGGGCGATGGCCTCGAAATAGACGCTTTGCAGGTCCTCCGGCACCACCATTGCGCGATCGTTGAGCCAGGCGTTTACCCGCGCAGCGCGCACCAGCATGCTCATGCCGCGGGGGCTGGCCCCTGCTTGCACCAGGTGGTCCATGTCGATGCCATCGATGGCAATGGCGTAATCCTTCGGGCAACGCGTGGCCTGCCAGAGGTGCAGGGCATAGTCCTGCAACGCGCTGCTCGCGCGGACCTCGCCCTGAAGCGTCGCGGCAAATTCGTCGAGCTCGCTATAAGGCAATACGCCATGGTCCACCTCATCAAGGAGCTTGTCGACATCGTGAAAACGCGGATCGAACATCAGCGCCCGCCGGATCTCCTTGCCCTCAGGTAGCTCCATCGCGATCTCCATCAGAAACCGATCGCGGGCGGCTGCCGGAAGCTCGAAGGTTTCCTCCTTTTCCACGCGGTTGCGATCCGCGAACACCTGCAGATGCGGAAAATGATAGACCCGGTTAAAGGCCGCCACGTTGCGTTCCGCCATGACCCTGAGCAGCAGCGAGTGTACCTGCGGGCGGGCCCGGTTGATCTCATTGAAGAAGAAGATCGAAAGCGCCTCGCCGTGTTTGACCAGAGGGCCCGGGTCCACACAGGGCCTGCCCTGTTCGTTGATATAGGTGTAATACACCAAATCGCTGGGCATGAGGTCGATCGTACCTTCCATACGCTCGTACGCGCCCCCCAGTCCGCGCGCCACGGCCCGCAGTAAGGTGGTCTTGCCCACCCCCACATCGCCTTCAAGCAACACATGGCCGCGTGCGAACACCGCCACCGTGATGAGCCGGATGACGTGACCTTGGCCGATGATGGCCCCTTTCAAGGTGCCCTCGAAGAGAAGCGCGCGGGCGCGCCAATCGCTCAACACACTGTCCGGGCTCATCCACTGTCTCTACGAAGGCCCGGAATAAAAGACCCCGGCCTCAAAGCCGGGGCTTTCTCGGGATCCCTTCTCGCCAGATCAAAGCTTGCTCATATCGTATTCAAACTTGCCGGTCTTCTTGAGATGCTCGACGCGCTTGGCGTTGCGTGCTTCCATCGCCTTGATGGACTCCGATTGCTTGTTGAGCTCATCGCCATCGTGTTTCGGATCGTACTTCGTGCCGGCCACCTTCTCGGGATAGCCGGGTTTGGGCTCCCAGCAATCACCGGCCGTTTGGCATTTGGTGCCGTCGTAAGCCTGAACGCCAACCGCTAGCCCGACAGTGAGGCTAGCGGTGATGAGCCAGGTAGAACGAGTGAACAAGGTTTTCGCTTTCACCATGGATCTCCTGTTTATTTTGCTGTGTCGTGCGTTGCGGGTTTGAAGTCCTTCCGCTCTTCCGGCGTGAGCCATTCGGCCTTCTCCGGATCACCCTGGTAGACGCTGCGCATCCAGCTCATGATGAGCAGCATCTCATCGATGCTAAGGTTTCCTCGCTGTGGACCCATCATGCCCTGGGCGCCCTCGTAGAGGGTCTCAAACAGTCCTTTGTCGGTGGCGTTCTTGGGATAAGTCCAGTAGTCATCCGCCAGACCCGGCGCGAGTTTCCCTTCCGCATTGTGCCCGTGGCAGCCGGAACAGGCGCTGAGATAAAGGTCTCCGCCCTTCTTGATAGCTTCCGGATCAGCGTTGTAGGGGTTCTTTCCAGTCTCCTTGAATTGCTTCACGGCCTCGGTATCCGCTCCTTTGGCCAAGGACAAATCGAGCAGCTCGCCGGTGATGGTGTGCCGAAACTCCTCTACGGCGTAGCTCGGTAGCGAGGCGTTGATAACCAAACAAAGCACCGTGGCGCGAGTCGGATTCGATACGAAAGGTTTCGTCATCGTGCTTGAGCGGTTTGTTATTGATCTTGTCTGGTTGTTGTAGTCAAAGGCTCTCCCATCCGGATTGGATGGGCCATCCTAGCCGCATTCACGGCTGCCCTAAGCGGCAAGAGCGGCATGCCCTCGGCCTTCAGGATCGCGGTTATCTCCGTGGCCGCGCTCTCGAGGACTTGATCGAGTTGCCGGAGCAAGGTGACATCGTCCTTGCGCACCCCGAAGGACTGGTCGTAATGGTGCCCCACCTTCTCCCCATCCGCCCGGACGCTGTGATCGGGAATGAGCGCTATCTTCAGGGGCACCGTGGATTGCTTGACATATCTTGCAGCCACCGGTCCCCACAGGACCGCAATCTCGGCCTTGCCGTCCTCCACCTCCCGCACCAGCCGCTCCGGATCGAATCGGACATACTGGTTCCGGCGCGACTTGAACTCGACGAGCGAATGCATGTAGTGGAAATTCCCCTCGAACTTCCCGATGCTCTTGAGCATCGTCTCGGCCGGCGTACCAGGGATGATGGCGAATCGGTGCAGCTTCCGCAGGTCTGGACTGTTCCAATCCTGCACATTTAACCCTCGATCCTGCCGATAAATGAACACATAACCGGAGCGGTAGTAGGGCCTTGTGGTCAGGACCCGGGGATCGCCGGTGTCGAGACCCATCACCACATCGCATAATCCTCGATCGAGATAGTCGCGCACCAAGTAGATCGCATCCTTTTCTGTCCAGACAAATTCCAAGGGCCGCCGCATTTCGGCTGCAACGACTTGAGCGATCTTGTTCTCAAACCCATGCCTGCCTGCGTCCGAATAAGGCAGATCGTTTCGGGCGGCGCAGATCCGTATCGGGCCCGCGGCGGTCGGTGTCTGATCTGCTGCAGCGACACCCGCCGCCAACGCGCCAAGCATGACGGAGCCGATGAGCCGAGTCGTTTCCATGAAGGTTTCCATCGTCATACCCATCCGAGGATCCGGGCGTCGTTACCGATCCCCCCTATCGGGAACGACTCGCTTAGATTGCCTGTGCTTAAGACGCGTTAAATGGGCAAAGCGTCAATTGGAGTTGACCCCGTTTCGTGGACACTTCATCTTTTGGGAAGGAGGGGTCCACGATGTCGAAACGAAGAAGTGCATATCCGCCGGAGTTCCGGCGACAGATGGTCGAGTTGGTCCGGTCAGGCCGCAACCCGGAAGAGCTGGCGCGGGAGTTTGAGCCGACGGCGCAGGCGATCCGCAACTGGGTGGCACAGGCGGCCCGAGATGAAGGCCGGCGTGCCGATGGCCTGACCACGGCCGAACGCCAGGAGCTGGGTCGTCTGCGGCGGGAGAACCGCCAGCTCAGGATCGAGCGCGAGATCTTGTCAAAAGCCGCTTCTCGACAGGATATAAAGTTCTCCCGCTTGTTCGATCAGTTTGACTTCCACTGAGTCACGGACTTGCTCCCAGGGGAGCGTGAGGAACGCTTTTTCCAGCTTGCTCAGACGCCCCCTGGGCGTACCCACCAGATAATGAATGGGCGTCTCGGCCGTGCGCATTCGGCTGAGGTCTCTTCGGTGGGAATGCCTCGGTCCATCACAGATGTCGAGCTCGACATCTGTGATGCTATGTTGAGTACTCAGTTATGTGGAGTTGGTGGTCCACGACACAGGTTTGTCCGGGGGATCACGGTGGATGTACTCTACATAACTTACCTACATTCGACGCAACCGACCTATCAGATCAGCGCCGTTGATGAGCAGGCGACCGGCACGCGGTGGCCCGAGAGTCTCTGGGAAAACCTGGGCAAGTGCTTGGCGTTTGAGATCGAGGTCGGCTCGCGCGTAGCGCATGGTGGTGTTGAGGCTCGCGTGGCCGAGCCAATGGCTGATCGTCGCAAAATCGACCCCGGCTTTGAGCAGATGGATCGCCGTGCTGTGGCGCACCGAATGCGGATGGATGCGTTTGTCGCGAAGCGTAGCGACCTGCTGGCCGGCGGCGGCGATGTGCTTGCGTAGGAGATACCAAACGCCGAATCGAGTGAGCGGCTGACCGCGCACATTGGTGAAAAGCGGCGCATCGGCGGGGTCGGTGGTCGATGGCCGTGCCGTCTTGATCAGCTCGCGCAGCAGCCGGGCGGTGGCGGGCCAAATCGGGCACAGTCGCACCTTGTTACCCTTACCTTGCAGCCGAACTTGGCATGGGGGGTCGAGCCGTATGTCGCGGCGCCGTAGGTTCAGCACCTCTTGAACGCGGGCCCCGGTGTTGAACATCAGGGCAAAGAGCGCGTAGTCGCGCTGGCCGGCTGGCCGTGACTGGTCGATGCTCTTGAGCAGTACGTCGATCTCGGCGCTCTCCAAGTACTCGATCGGTGCCTCGCCTGCGCCGCGTCGGAACGGGACCGCGAGCACGCGTTGGAGGTAACCCAGGTACTCGGGCCGTTGGGCCGCGAGGAAACGCGCAAAGGCGTGGATCGCACCGAGGCGTGCATTGCGGGTCGCGATGCCGTTGTGCCGATCGGTCTCGAGGAACGCCAAGAACTTTGCGACGCGCTCAGCATTGAGATCAGCGACTTGCAGCTCCTCGACCCGTCGGTTTGCATCATGCGCCACGAACTGCAGTAGTAAGACCAAGGCGTCGCGGTAGCTGTGGATGGTGTGCGGACTCATTCCGCGCTGCGCCGGCAGATAGTCCTCGAAGAACCGTAGGATCCCCTGGCCAAGTTCCGTCGGTGGTACGGCCTTCATGGCTGACCTCCTTGAACCAACCGTCCGAAGCTGCGCTCGAAGCGCTCACTGGCACACGCCACCACGGCCGGCATCCAGCGTAGGTAATAGGCGGTCGAGATAATCGATACGTGTCCCATGTAAAGCGCGAGCTTGGGTAGGTTCGCCTGCACGTCGCCTTCTTGCTGGTACCAGTGTAAAAGCGCCTGGACTGCGAAGCTATGACGGATATCATGGACACGCGGGCAGCGACCCTCGCTGTCGTGCACACCGGCGGCATCGAACAGCGCGTGTAGGGCTTGGTACAATCCGTTTGGGCTGTACGGACGCCACCCATGACGTCGACTACACAGGAGCGGCGCGCTGGGGCGCGCATCCACTCGATGCTCCCGGCGGATCCGCAGATAGCAGCGCAGCTCCGCGCAAGCAGATGGCGACACGGGGACCCATCGCGACTTATGGAACTTCGATTCTCTGATATGTAGCACGCCTGCCTGTGGATCGATGTCGTCCAAGGTCAGCCGTAGCAGTTCCCCAAGACGCAGTCCTGTCGTGTAGAGCAGCACGAGTGCCACGCGCATGACTGCGGGTCGGAGCGGTGAGCTTTGAGCCGGCCGCAAGGCCGAGGCGAGTTCCAACATTCGGGCGATCTGGTGAGGTTCGATGAGGCTCGGCAGCGCATGGGGGATTGGCCGCGCGAAGCCGGCTGGGTCGGGCAGGAAACAGTCCGGTTCCGAGCGGCGTCGGTAGCGACAGAAGTTGTGCACGACGCTCTCATACGTATAGCGAGAGTTGGGGTGGAGGTGGCCAAATGTGCCGCGCCAGTCATCGAAGGCCCGCTGATCGAGGTCGACGGCGTGCCTTTCGACCAGAAATCGGCGCAGCCTGCGCAACACCCACTCTTCCTGCTCACAGTCTCGGCCGAGTGAGCGGCGGTGCGCGAGATAAGCGGCAAGCGTTGTATCCAAGCGGGCTAAAGGGCTTATGGTACGCATCATCGCCCCCTATCCCTGGACCGGCCTGGGTACCGGCAATGCGACATCGCGCAACATGTTGGTATCGAGACGCAGGTACAGGCAGGTGCTGGCGAGGCTGCGATGCCCGAGCAGATCTCCGATGACTTTGACGCCGACACCGCGTGTGAGGAGTCGCATCGCAAAGGCATGGCGCAGGCTGTACGCCGAATAACCGTCGATCGGCAGGCCGCTCTGTTCGGCGCGCTTGTCGAAGACATCGGTCACGGCGTAGCGTGTCAGGGGCCCGGCCGGACAGCGGGCACGCAGGAACAGCTCCGGGTGACTGCTACGGGATCGTCCCTGAGCCAGATAACGGCGCAGGACCGACACTGTCTGCTCGGCGAGCGGTAACACCAGCGTAGACCGGGTCTTGCACTGCTCGGCCTTGAGGGTCCTCATGGCCCAGTCAATGGAATCGACGCGCAAACACACCACCTCGCAGGGTCGCAGTCCGTAATGCGCCAGCAGATGCAGGAGGGCGTAATCGCGCCAACCCGACTTGCTTGACCGATCGATCGAGCGGAGCAGCGCCTGGACGAGCGACCAGTCGAGCGCCCGCGGCGGCAGCTCATCGTGATAGGCGCGCGGCGTATCGATCACATGGAGCGGTAGCCTGATCCTGTTGCGGTCGTAACAGTAGTGCAGAAAAGCACGCAGATGCGCGACTATATGTTGCAGGCGCTGGCGGCTGATCCCCTTGCTGGCGAGCGCCAGATAGCGCTCGACGTGCGCATGGGTCAGAGAGCCGAGATCCTGGCCTGACGGTAGCGCACGGTGCAGAAAGTCGGTGACGGTCCTGTCATGATGCTGGACCGTCTCGCTTGCCAGCCCGCGTAGCTCGATGAGGTGTTGTCGGTACTCCCGACAAAGTTGCGTGAACGGCTCGTCGACAGCCGGGGACGTTAGTCGTCCTTGGGACAATAGGAAGCGTTGGTAGGCACGCTGCGTGGCCCGATACAGCGCCGTGCGTTTCCGAGCCGTGCAGTCTGCGCCAAATCCCCTGTCCAGTTGGGCAACAGTGTACGCCGAGCCAGGCTTTGCGCGTGCTATCCGTTCAAGCGAGCGCTTGAGCCGAAACAGATGACCGCGGATGCACCCGCGGCCGTAACCCATGGCCTCAAGCCAAGAATCGAAGTCTTCAAGGTCCTGAGCAAATCGAGATTGTTCATAAAGCGGGTAACCGCGGGGGAAAAGTTGGCGAAGCATGATGACCTCCGAACCGGTAGATACGGAGGTAATACGTTACGCCGGACCGATCAGTTATGTGAAGCAAACGCCTTGGAACTCCGGTTTGTGCAATCGAGTAACCACTATCACTCCACATAACTGAGTACTCAACATAGCATCACCCAGGTGCGCCGGGCCTTTCCGTATTGCTGCTCGATGCTCTTCAGAAAGTCACCCAAGGTGGTCTTGTCCAAGGTATTCCCGGGCATGACCTCATAGGCGAGCGGAAAACCTTCCGGGGTC
>JALZID010000063.1 GCA_030860485.1 Pseudomonadota bacterium
GAGGCTGTCGATCGAGTTGAAACGGCTGAACGGGACGCAGCTCGAAAAGTGGGAGTCCTCACATGGGACCCCGAGGGAAAAACAAGAAGGGATAATCTGTAAAGTTATTCAAGGGACACTACACTAGCTAGACGTGACGCTGGCGATCGTGCCAGCGCTTCGCTTGCAGGCGGGCCCCTTTTGGGACCCCGACGCAAAATAACACAAGGACGCCCTGCGCTCAAACCCCCCGTTACGAGCCGCGAACCGGCCTTATGGCAGGAAAAGAGCCAACGCAAAAGCACGATCGGATGTGTCTCGCGCCTCCGCTACCTCGCGGTGCGACTCGACAACCGCGACGGCAAGGGACGCGACGTCACGGCCCTCATCGATCGCCTGACGGGTATCCCCGCCCGTTAGCGCCGGCGACCCGGACCCTGGCACGAGAACCACGACGATGCCGTTACCAGAGCCGCCTATCGCATCGATCGGAAACCGACACCCGTTTCTGGCCGCCTTCCGCTCGGCCCGCTTCAGGTTCAGGCTCCGCACTGTCTCGCACGTGGAACTGCCGGCGGAGAAGGGCTCGACCTTCCACGGGGCCCTCGGGCACGTTTTCAAGCGACAAGCGCCCCTCTCCTATCGTTTCCTTTACGAACCCACGAGCGCCGAGATCGCCCCGGCCTCGCGTCGCAGAGACCTACCGCGCCCCTTCGCGCTCCTGCCACCGCTCGAGACCACCACGGAATTCCCCGAGGGCTCGGAGATCAGCCTGGTCCGGCCGGAGTCGCTACGGCTATAGCCCGCTCTTGGGTGGTACGGACATGAAAAAGCCCGCAATTACGCGGGCTTATGAACGCCGTTTGGGTGTCCTGGGAAGCTCCTATGGCTCCCCGGGACGGACTCGAACCGCCGACCTAGTGGTTAACAGCCACCCGCTCTACCGACTGAGCTACCGGGGAATATCGAACGGGGTATGCTACCGGGCCCTCTTCGGCCGGTCAACCCGAGGTGGCTGCGGGCGGCCGGGTTTACGGGGTGGCGAGCCCCCGCCGATCCCCTTGCGCCGAGCCCCTGCCCGCCACCGCTAGCGACCCCAAGCCGCTGCCGGTTTCGCGGGACGCGGTAGCCCGCCGCGGTGCTCAATGCACGAGCGTGACCGGGCAATAGGCCTTGCGCACCACCTCGAAGCTCACGCCGCCGACGAGTATCGCCTCCAGATTGGAACGACCGTGAGAGCCCATCACGATCATGTCGATGCCGGGCTCTTACGCGGGGTGAAACGCGGGTTCAAAATCCACGGACAGCAGCCCTTCTCTATCGGTCGCCTCATTTCGACAACTGCCGGGGATCGGATTCGATTCCCCAAATCGTCGCGATCAGCGCCTGCGAGCTACCGCGGTGCGCCCTGTCATTGCCCGAAGAACAACCCCCGGGTCATGAAGGTGTAGTCCCCTTCGACCGCCATGAGGCTTATCAACACCAGCAAACAAAGCGGCGGGGTCAAGATGGCATACATCAGGGCCAGCCGCTCCCAGCGCATGTGCATGAAGACGGCGACGATCAGTCCCGCCTTCATCAACATGAACACCAGGATCAGAGACCACCTGAGGTAACCCTGGAGGTGTAAGTAATCGACGAGATAGGACATCGCGCTGAGGGCAAACAGCAGGCCCCAGACCGTGAAATAAACGCTAATCGGGTGTTGTTGCGCTTGTGCGTGTTCCATGTTTTCCCCTTACCAAAGATAAAAGAGCGCGAAGATAAAGACCCACACCAGGTCGACGAAGTGCCAATAAAGTCCGGTGATCTCCACGATGTGATAGTTCCCGCTGCGCTCGTAGCGTCCCCTTAAAACCCGAAAAGCCACGATCGACAGGTAGATCACGCCGACCGTCACGTGCAAGCCGTGGAAGCCCGTGATCATGAAAAAGCACGCGCCAAACTGCGCCGCGCCCATGGGGTTGCCCCAGGGACGGACTCCTTCCACGATCAGCTTGGTCCACTCGAAGGCCTGCATCCCGACGAATGTCGCGCCAAAGGCCGCGGTCGCGAGCATCAAGGCCGCGGTTTTTGCGCGATCACGGCGGTAGGCGAAGTTGACGGCCATGGCCATGGTCCCGCTGCTGCTGATCAAGATGAAGGTCATGATGGCGATCAGGATGAGGGGGATTTCCGTGCCCCCGATCGTCAAAGCGAACACCTCGCTGGGATTGGGCCAGGGGACCGTGGTGGACATCCGCACCGTCATGTAGCCGGTCAGAAACGAGCCGAAGATGAAGGTGTCGCTGAGCAGGAAGATCCACATCATCGCCTTGCCCCAGGGAACCTGAAACGCCTGTACGTCCGAGGACCAGTCGGCGACGATGCCGCGCCACCCTGGAGGCGGGGCGAGGGCTCCCGCTGTGTTCGTCTCCGCATGCTGTGTCATGTGGTTCTCCTTAGTGAGTCAGCATCAGAACGAACAACCCCAGCCAAACCACGAGCAAAAAATGCCAGTAAACGGCGCACAGCTCCACACTCAAACGCGCCTCAAAGCCGCGCCACACCTTGACGGTGGTCTTCCCCCACGCCACCAGACCTCCGACCAAATGCAGCCCGTGCAACGCGGTGATCAGGTAAAAGAAGGTGTTGGCCGGGTTAACCGCCAAAAAATAACCTGAGGCGCCCAGTTGTTGCCACGCCCAAAGCTGTCCGGCCAGGAAGGCCCAGGCGAACACACCACCGGCAAGCAGGCCGACCCTGAGGCTATCTATTCGTCCCCGACGCGCGGCAACTTGAGCCCATTGCATCGCGACACTGCTCAAGATCAGCACACCCGTGTTTAGCCACAAGAGCCGCGGTTCGGGCAAGGGCCGCCAATCCGCAAACCCCATCCGCGTGACGTAGGCGCTCACGATGATCGAAAACAGGACCGTGACCACGCCCATAAACACCCACAGGCCGAGTTTTGCCGTGGGCAGGGGCAATCCATCTCTCCCGGTGAGAGGTCCCCCGTCGTTACCCCCCCAACCGCCGCCGGTGCCTCGGCGCACCACCGGAGGCTCCAGCGGCGGCGTGGCGCCCACCCCCCGACCGACCTCGACCGTGCCCCGACCCACCGGGTTCGCTCTTACCTGCGGCATGGCGCTCACGCCTCGCTCCCCTGGGCGCGCTGCCCCTCGTGGCCCGCGGTTGCCACGACCGGTTCGAGGTTTTGTGGGAGGAAGTCCTGGTCGGCGCCGGGGACGCTGTAATCGTAGGCCCAGCGATGGACCACGGGAAGCCGGGGGCCCCAGTTGCCGTGCACGGGCGGGGTATCGGGGGTTTGCCACTCGAGCGTCGTGGCCCGCCAGGGGTTGCCATCGGCCCGCTTGCCCTTGAAGGCGCTCCACACCAGGTTGAACAGAAACACCAGCTGGAAGACCCCCACCATCAAGGCCACCACGGTAATGATGGCTTGGAGCGCCTGGGCCGAGGGCGGGATAAAATCAAAAGTTTCAAAGTTGTAATACCGGCGCGGCACGCCCAAAAAGCCCAGGTAGTGCATGGGGAAGTAGATCGCATAGGTGCCGAGGAAGGTGACCCAGAAGTGCATCTTACCCAAGGTATCGTTCAACATCCGCCCCGTGGCCTTGGGGAACCAGTGGTAGATCCCGCCGAAGATGGCCAGGATCGGGGACACGCCCATCACCATGTGGAAGTGGGCGACTACGAAATACGTGTCCCCTAGAGGTACATCCACCGAGACGTTGCCGAGGAAGAGGCCCGTGAGACCCCCGATCACGAACGTAATGATGAACGCAATTGCAAACAGCATCGGGACATTGAGGTGGATGTTGCCCCGCCACAAGGTCAACACCCAGTTGTAGACCTTGATGGCGGTGGGAATGGCGATGATGAGCGTGGTGATGGCGAAGAAGAAGCCCAAGTACAGGTTCATGCCACTGTAGTACATGTGGTGCGCCCACACGATAAAGCTGATGACGCCGATGGCCACGATCGCCCAGACCATTACCCGATAGCCGAAGATGTTTTTTCTCGCATGGGTGCTGATGAGGTCCGAGATAATGCCGAAGGCCGGCAAGGCGACGATGTAGACCTCAGGATGGCCGAAAAACCAGAAGAGGTGTTGAAACAACACGGGGCTGCCGCCGCCGTAGTCGAGCTGTTGTCCCATCGAAGTGACGGCGGGCATGAAGAAGCTGCTGCCTACGACCCGGTCCAACAGCAGCATCACGCAGGCGACGAACAAGGCGGGGAAGGCCAACAACGCCATGATGGTAGCCGTGAAAATGCCCCAAACCGACAAGGGCATGCGCATCAATGTCATCCCCCGTGTGCGGGCCTGCAACACCGTTGTCACGTAGTTCAGCCCGCCCATGGTGAACGCAACGATGAATATCATGAGGGAGACGAGCATCAGAACGATGCCGGCACCCGATCCCGGGGTGCCGGGGAGGATGGCCTGGGGCGGGTAGAGGGTCCAGCCGGCGCCCGTCGGCCCGCCGGGCACGAAGAAGCTCGCCATCAGCACCAGCACGGACAGCAGATAGACCCAGTAACTCAGCATGTTCACGAACGGGAAGACCATATCGCGGGCGCCCACCATCAGCGGGATGAGGTAGTTGCCGAAGCCCCCCAGAAGCAGGGCGGTGAGCAGGTAGATGATCATGATCATCCCGTGCATGGTGACATACTGGTAGTACGAGGTCGGATCGATAAAGGAGAAGCTACCCGGGAACCCCAGTTGCAGCCGCATCAGCCCCGACAGCACTAAAGCCACCAGCCCCACCGACATCGCGGTGATCACGTACTGGATGGCAATGACCTTGTGGTCCTGGCTCCAGACGTACTTGGTCCAGAAGCTCTGCGGATCGTGAAGATGTAAACTTTCTTGATAGGGGGCCTGTGCCATCATTTTTTACCTTTCGCTACTATGCGGGTAAGCCTGAGTTTCATCATTACGGAATGCAAAAAGTGGGAAAATCAAGAATAAATCCTGCTCGCCGGGGTCCCGCCTCATTTGGACAAGTCTCTCGTATAAGCGATCAGCGCATCCAGCTCCTCGCCGCTGAAGTTGTACGGCGGCATGACCGGGGAGTAGCCTTGCACAATCATGGCGTTCGGGTCGGAGATGGACTGCTTCAGATAGTCGTCGTCGACCACGACCGTACTGCCGTTGGCCAGCGTTTCGGTCTTGCCGTAGAGGCCTTTCCAAGTGGGACCGGCGCTGGGGCTGCCGTCTACGCTGTGGCAACCGAGACAGCCCCGGGCTTGCGCGAGATCCCGGCCTCGCGCGGCTAACCCATCTCCCGTGCCCGCCGCCGCCTTGCTCATAGACTGGGCGAACGTCGGTTGCGTCTTCAACCATGCCTGAAACGCGGCCTCCTCCTCCACCACCACCAGGCCGCGCATGGTATGGTGCCCCACGCCGCAGTATTCGGCGCACGCCAGCTCAAACCTCCCGGTCTTGGTGGGGGTAAACCAGAGCCTCGAGACCATGCCCGGCACCGCGTCCATCTTGACCCGGAAATGCGGTACGTAGAAATCGTGCACGACGTCTTTGGCGCGGAGCAAGACCTTAACCGGCCGGCCGAGGGGGAGGTGCACCTCGCTGCCTTGCACCAGTATATCGTCTTGCCCGAAGGGATTGCCCGGAAACAGGCCCAACGGGTTATCAGGCTTGATGAGCTCGGTATCGGCGGTGCCCATGCGGCCATCCTGGCCCGAGAAGCGGAAGCTCCACTGCCACTGCTGGCCCACAGCCTCAACGGTCAATGCATCTTTCGGGATGTCAACGAACTCGGCCCATACATACAAGCCGGGCACCAACATGGCCACGATGCCCACCGAGGTCAAGCCAATGAGCCACCATTCCAGCTTCTTGTTCTCGGGCTCGTACGCCGCCCGTCTCTCGGGCCGGTAACGGAATCGGACCAGGGCGTAGGCGATGAAGAGAACGATGGCGACGAACACGATCGCCGAAATCCACAGGGTGATGATCAAGGTGGCGTCCATCTGATGCCAGTTGGAGGCGAGCGGTGTCAACCACCACGGGCTCAGGGCGTGGAACAGGACCGAGGCAAGGGCGATCCCCACTAACAGGATTGCTACGGTCATCAGCTATTTATCCTTCCTTTGCGGGTCTTCGTCAACATTCGGAAATGCGTAGAGGGTGCCGCCGAATGGGGAGGTCTCAGGCACCGGGCGCGGGCACAGTCCTCTCGCGCTATGTCGTTCATCGTACCACGCGCTCGGCGATGAGGGCACGGAGCGCCCGCTGTCGGGCCTCGTCGATCGGGAAATGCCACAGGACCAGGGCCCCGAGGCCCATCATGATCCCCGGCAGCCAGCCATAGACACCCATCAAGGCGAACTTGGCCGACTCGTCATGGCTCGCCGCCGAGGGTTCGAACCCGAACGAGGCCGGGATCACCGTCGCGAGGAGAACACCCAGCGCGATGGCGAGCTTGTAGGTCACCGCCCACAGTGCGAACAGGAGGCCCGTGCGCTGGTGACCGGAGGCGACGGTATCGTAATCGACCACGTCCGCCGCGATGGAATTTGCCAGGAACAGGATGCTCGCGAAGCTGCTGCCGCGGACGACGAGCACCGCGACCAACTCCCATGCCTGTCCCGCATAGAAGAACGGCAGGACCAGGCTCCACAGGCCCGCCCACAGTGCCGCGGCAGAGAGCGCCCGGTGTTTGCCGACGCGACGGGAGATCCGCATCCACAGCGGGACGGCCGCGATCGTCACCACATTCTCGACGAGGAGCAGGGTGGTGAAGACCTCCGGGGCGAGGATCACGTGGGCCAGGACCAGCCGGTGGAGGGTGGCCTGCACCACCACCGCCCCCACGAACAGGACCACCGCGGTCAGCATGCGCTGGAGGGCGGGGTTCTTGATCACCACCAGGAGGGCGCCCCAGCCATGCGGCCACCGGCCGCGCAGCTCTTCCGGTCTGGGCTCGGGCACGACCCAGAGGGCCAGGGCAAGGAGCGGGGGCAGGGTCAGGGCCAAGGTCCAGGCGACCGCCTGGAGCTGGACATGTGGGGTGTGCGGTCCGACCAGCTCCAGCAACAAGAGGACGGCCACGAACACGAGCTGCCCCAGGAACCCGAAGGCCTCGCGCCAGGCGGTGATCCGCGAGCGCTCGCCGTAGTCGGTCGAAAGCTCCGCGCCCCAGGCCTTGAACGGCAGATCCACGAACGTAAACGACACGAACAAGAGCGCGGTCCACACCAGCAAGTACGTGGACGACACCCCCTCGCCGGGCACGAGCAGCCTCCAGGCCGCGAGGAGGAAGAGCGGCGTGCCCGCCACGATCCACGGCTTGCGCCGGCCGAAACGGGTGCGCGTATGGTCGCTCAGGGTGCCGATCAGCGGATCGAGCAGGATGTCGAGGACGCGCGAGGCCGCGATCGCGTACCCGACGGTCGCCAACGGCAAGGCCAGCTCGTCGGCGTAAAACGACGGGACGAACAGCGCCAGCGGCAGGGCGACGACCGCATAGGACATATAGGGAAGGGCATAGAGGACGATGGCTGACCGGGAAACGCTAGCCACGTCGTGACCTGCCGGCGCTGCTTTATATCGGCCGGTCTGCGGCCGACGGGGTCCGTCCGCCCGCGGCCCGCAAGGCCCGCCGATCGGGCGGGCACGCCGTGATCCCGGCGAGCTGCTCGCCACGCCTATCGAGCGCCTCCAAGACCGTGCGCAACTGGACGGCCAGGGCCCGGGCCGACTCGGCGCCGAGCTTCGCGGGTACCTCCAGGGGTTCGCCGACGGCCAGGCCGACGTGTGTGAAGAGCCCGGGCAGCTCCAGCCGATCCCAGCGGTGCCGGAAGACCCGTTTGCGACGCGCGCTCGCGGAGGCCGGGACCACGAGATAACCGAGCTCGGAGGCGAGCTTCACCGCCCCGCGCTTGACACGGTGGTAGGGACCCAGGGGCCCATCCACGGCGATGCCGCCGTTGGCGTGCCGAGAGAGCGCGCGACGCATGATCTCGTAGGCCTGACCCTGGCTGCGGGCCGGGACCTGCACGCAGGCGTAACCGAAGCGCCGGCATACCTCGGCAATGACCTCCCCTCGCGGGGACTGGGTCGTGAACACGCACGCCGGCCGGCCGCGCAACAGGGCGAAGAGCGGCACGTACTTGCCGTGCCAGAAGCAGAAGAGGACCGGTCTGCCATCCGCGAGCACCCGGTCGAGGCGGTCCAGCCCTTCGCAGTGCTTGCGCCAGGTGGCGCACTGGAGGCGCAGGCACGCCGACCAGATCCAGCCTAGTAATCGGGCCTTGCGGCTCGGCCGGGGGGCGTCACCCAACGGCGGGACCGCCGTTTCCAGACTCGGGCCCGGCGCCCCCCCGTCTCGGCCCGGCCCGATCTCCCAGACCGCGTTGGGGCGCATCGAGTCCCCTGCGGCCCTGGCGACGTTATAGAGCAGCCGCCATTCCCCGCGCAGGCGCCGCGCGGCGCTCGGAAAGAGGGTCGCATCGCGGCGCCAGGCGGACGCGCCGGCCGCCAGGGCCCCGTAGAGGTCCAGCGTCTGCCGCGCCAGACCCGTGATGTCGAATGCTCGGGCCGAGCGGCCTGCCGCCTCGCCGATCGCGCGCCGTGCCTCGGGGTCGAGGTCCGCGACCCATGCCAGCGCCGCGGCGTAGCGCTCGCCGCCCTCGCGCCGCAGGAGCCGCCCGTTGCGCTCATCCACGACCAGCTCGTCGGCGCCGGTGGCTTCCAGAGCCACCACCGGGACCCCGGCGGCCATGGCCTCGCACAGCACCATGCCCTGGGTCTCGGTGCGCGAGGCGAAGGCGAAGACATCCATCGCCCGGTAGGCCGCCGCCAGCGCCGGCTGCTGGAGGACACCGGTCGCGATGAGCCGCTCCGCGAGGCCGGCCTCTTCGAGCTGGGCACGGATGTCGCGCCCGGCGGGCCCGGCACCCACCAAGAGGAAACAGGTGTCGTCGCGGCCCTGCAGGAAGCGCGCGACGGCCTCGGTCAGGAAGCCGAGGTTCTTTTCCGGGGCGAGCCGCCCGACATGCCCGACCACGAAGGCCCGCTCGGGGATCCCGAGGTGCCGGCGGAAGGCCCGCCCATCGCCACGCGCGAATACGTCCGTCCGGATCCCCGTCGGGATGACCGCGATGGGCGATCGAACCCCGCGCTCCTCGATTAGGCGGCCGACCGCCCGGCTCGGTGCGATGACCGCATCGCAGAGGTTGCAGTAGCCCGTGACCAGATCGATCGCAAAGCGTTTGAGTGCCTGCGAGTCCCCCGGGATATAGTGGGTGTATTGATCGTACAAGGTGTGGTGGGTGAAGACCAGCGGCAGATCGCGGGCGGTGGCGACGCGGAGCGCGGTGCCGCCGAGCAGGAAGGGATGGTGGGCGTGGACCACCTCGGGCCGGAAGGCCTTGAGGCTGGACAAGAGCCCGAGCGGTTTCGGCACCGGGACCGAGAAATCGCTGCCATTGAAGTCGCGTACCGCCGGGAAGCGCACCACGTCGCGCTCGCCTTCCGGGCTGCCTTTGAACAGCGGTGCCGCCACCAGCACCCGATGGCCCAGCCGGCGGAAGGCGTCGGTGTAGCCCTCGACACTGCGCGCCACCCCCCCCACGTGCGGCGTGAAGGTGTTGGTCATCATCAAGATGTTCATCAGGGGTCGCGTGGGGTTTTGAAAATGTTCCCGGGGCCTGTCGTTATCGTTATCTAGCGATCTCCGGGCGGTGGGCGGACTGCTCGGCCTTATACCACGCACGGCCATGAATCGCGTGCTCGTTGGATCTCCTCACCCTGTCCCGGACCCTGGCCCTCTCCTGGAGAGACGAAGGCTCTCAGGCGGCGATTGTGGCCGGCATGTCGTTATGCCTGGCCGGTGGATTCTAATGATCCGCCGGTGCATCGCCAAGCACGCCGCGACCGGCCGCCTTCCTTGACAGTCGTCCTGGGCTGGTCTCCAATTCATCGCAGGCGAAAATCGGTAACAGCGCCGAGCGCGCGATGGCGGCGCCCGGCCCGGCCTGGGGCGCCGGGATAGCGCTCGGCGCCCCGCCCGCGCCGGGGAGCTATCGCTTGCCGTGCATCGAGTCGGCAGGCGACGGGAGCGTCGTGACCAGCCACGGAGAGGCAACCACCTTGCACCGGCTGTACGCTGGCAGGATCGTAAGTCCTAAGCCTCATCTATACCCACTGTGCGCATGCGCAGGGTTGTCCCTGGGCCAGCTTCACCCTGGCTCAGACGGCCCGACGGCTCGAGGGCGACCCGAGGCTCACCTCGAGGGTGCGCTTCGTGAGCCTGAGGTTCGACCCGGCCCGCTGGCGGGTGAGTGGCTATCGGTCACCCGGCATCAGGCTCCCGCGATAACTCTGCTCACGGCGTGCTGTTTGGACGGTCATCCGTAAGCAGTTCTCGGTCTGTCCCCGAGTATCTTGGCGCATTAGCTTCCATCAGGTCGAAGCCAAATCCGTAGCCGACCCAACAGCGAGACCCGCGATTCGGCCTTCTGGATTAAAGCCGGACCATAGGGCTTCCATTCGGAAGTCGTCACTACGAGCAGAAGGCCGACAGCAACCAGGGTAAATGGTACCCCAAAGAGGGGCGCGTTCTCGATGCGGTAACAGTAGGCCATGTACGAGATGAATGACCCGGTCTGCAGGCCAAGGCATATAGGCCAGAATCTCCAATTCGCGAGCATCAACAGGTATGAAAAAGCGTCCGCGGGAAAGAAAAACCGCTCATGCATCTTTGGCAGAATCGAAGGCATGACGGCAAGTATGGTTGTCGCGAGACCAAGATAGAACAGTTTGGTTTGTCGGACGCGCACGAGACCGGTACCGGCAAGAATGACCGCGACCTCCAACGCAACCACCAGAAAAGCACCGACCAAGATATAGGAGACCGGCTTGGCATAGGGTAACCGCCAGAGCATCATATCCAGAAACAGATGCACGTTCGGCGCGCTCTTGGATAGCTCGGTATTGGCCTGGAATTGATCCGCATAGACGACAAATGTAGCATGCAGAGACCGGCCGTAGATGAGCGCCGGCACCAGCGGCAGCACATAGGCGATGGGGATGATGAGAAGCTCGTGAACGCTCCGCCTATTGTGTATGAGCCATTATAAAACGAATGGAGCGAATAGCGCCGCCTGCAACTTTATCGATAAAGCGACACCGAACGCGATAAGGCCGAGGGCCGGGTGAGAAAACCTCAAGAGACACCAGAATGACGCGAGCAAGAATGCCGTATACATGGCATCCGATTGTCCCATGAAGGCCACGTCATAAACGGTGGTTGGCAACAGGAAATAACCGCCTCCAGCAACGGCCAGCATGATCGGGTTTCCTTCATGGAACATCCTGACTATCAAGACGACAAAAACCGAGGATACCAGCAAGAAGGGAATGGAAGCGGTCTTGATCGCCAGCAAGGAATTCATGGTCGGCAGATAATTTCCGATCATCGCAAGGACATAAAGATAGGGTGGCGAATAGTTTGCCTGTAAATCAGATAGTCCCGGAAATCCGCCACGACTCTTCAAATACTCATACCAAGGTATATTGTGCTTTGCCATATCCGAAGGTTCTGCGGGAAAGAGACTTACATATAGAATCGCTGCGCACGAGAATAACAAGACAAAAACAAGGAATGCTCGAATCGGGACGGTTGTTCGTGTTTCGCCGGGCATAACGGTATCACCCATAGCTGTTAAACGTTTCCAAGCGCCGGCCCGCCAGGCCGAGCGGATCGGCGTCCGTAGCAGGGTGGGGTGAAAAATGCCGGCTAGGGCAGCGTGGGCGGCAACTCTCGGGTCAGAACGTTCTTGTCCGCGATCGCCTCCCCGGCGAGCGCGAAGCCGAGTAGCCGTCCGTCCGGCCCGCGATACAGGCCACGGGCGCCGGCCGTCTGGACCTCGATCTCCCACTCCCCCGGCACCCCGGTGGCGGGCGGTGCGACGACCACCGGGAACGCGGTGGTCTTGACCAGGATGGGCATCGCCGGATAGGCGACCGGGGCCGGCTGGCCCGCGAGCGTCTTCGCCAGAGCCCGTGCGGCGTGCATGATGGGCATGACGAAGGGCAACACCAGCCCCTCGACCTCGGCACAGTCTCCAAGCGCATAGATCCCAGGCACGCTGGTCTCAAGGCGGCGGTCGACGACGATCCCGCGCGCGATCCGAAACCCGGCGGCCGCGGCCAGTGCGGTGCGCGGCCGGAGCCCCACGGCGGACAAGACGCCATCGGCCGAGAAGCGCGTGCCGTCGGAAAGCGTGACCCGCACGGCGCCGTCCTCGTCGTCCAGCGACTGGACCACCCGCCCGAGAGACCATTGCACGCCGAGGTCCGCGAGCGCCCGCTCCAGGGCGCGGCCCACGGGCTCCGGTACGAAGCGGCTCAAGGGCCAGGGCGCCGGCTCTATGACCGACACGGCGATGCCCGCGTGCGTCAGATCATTCGCGAACTCGCAGCCGATGAGGCCGGCCCCCATCACGGTGATCCGCCGCGCCGCGCTCATCGCCGCCCGGAACGCGGTGTAGTCACCCAGATCGTTGACGGACCGGACTCGATCGGCCGCCGAGCCCGCGACCGGGATGTGGATCGGATCGGCCCCGAGCGCCAAAACCAGGCTCCGGTAGGCAATGGACTCCCCGTCAATCCCCTTACCGTCGATCCAAAGCGTCTCCCGGTCGGGCTCGATCGCCGTGACCCGCGTACCGGTCCGGACCGTGGCCTTGAGCTGCGACGCCATGGCGGCGGCATCTGCCAAGGCGATCGTGTCCGGGGTCTTGCCGCTGGTGTAGGCGTTCGACAGGATGGGCTTCGAGTAGTAGCGCCCGTCATCGGCGGTGAGGATCAAGACGGGTGTCTCCGCATCGAGCTTGCGAAGCTCGCGGGCCAGGGAATAGCCCCCGAGCCCCGTCCCCACGATGACGAACGGCCGACGGTCCACGCCCGCGGCTATTCGATCTCAACCATCGCGAAATCCGACTTGGGCGCACCGCAATCGGGGCACACCCAGCTTTCCGGGATATCCGCCCAGCGCGTCCCCGGCACGATACCCGCTTCGGGTAGACCCTGGGCCTCGTCATAGATGAAACCACACACCCCACACTGCCATTTCTTCATCTTCTCCCCCCATTCGTGCCCTGCCGGCGGCTGACGGCTCAATCGTCGCACGAGCATACGAAGCCGCACCGCGGCCCGCAAGCCGGGTGCAGCGGCTCAGTCGATTACATGCCGACCATCGCTCTCCGTGGCGAGCGGTGCGGACACCGCCTTCTCTCTCCGCCGTCGGCCCCTTCGGGTTCACTTCCATCACTGCCGGGGCGCCGGACTCGGGCCGACGGTCCTCGAACCTGCACCGGATCAAACATCCAGCTAGAAAAGCGGCCTGCGATGTGGCGAGCACCGGGATACGGGTCCACCACATCGGGCCGCAGACCGCTCCGAGCCCTCGGCGCCGACGTTCTACCTAGGTCTCACCTTGATCCTGATCCGGATCGGTACGTTCTGGATCCCGCCGACCGAGTTCCGGATCTCCAAGACGCCCCTGAGTATCCTCCTCGTGCCGGAATTCACGATCCGCTTGCCTCTCGGAGTGACCCGGAGTCTCACGCTCCTGGTCTGACCCGGTGGGATGTTTACGACGGCGGCGGCGAACCGGATCCTGCTGCGCACCACCTGCGCCGCAGGTCGGTCACTCAGCCGGCGGGCGCGCGGGACGGACGCGAAGAGCGTTACCTGGGCGGTACACGCAGTCCCGACCCCATTGCATGTCAGCGGCACCAGGCACCGCGAGTCATTGCATCCGGACGGTGGCCCGTCATTGCGGTCTCGACTGAGGGTGGATCTTACCGGTCCACTCACGACCGCCAACCCCGGCGAGGTGCCGGTCTGGGCCACCGGAGTAACCTCGAAGCTCACCGTGGCCCCTTGATCGGCGATGACCAGGGTATAAGTCTCGGCCGTGGCCCCGGCGATGGGCGTGCCATCCCGCAGCCAGCGGAAGATGGAGGCGCCCTCCGGATCGTTCTCGGCATCGGCGTAGGTAAAGCTGCCGGTGAGCACCTGGCCTATGTCGGCGGTGCCGGTGATCAGGACATTGCTCGCCGTCGGGGGGAGGTTGATGGGCTGCGCCACTGGTCCCGCCGCGGCACTCACGATTGGTCGGCCCGGCGAGGTGCCGGTCTGGGCCACCGGGCTGACCTCGAAGCTCACCGTGGCCCCTTGATCGGCGGCGACCAGGCTGTAGGTCCGGGCCGTGGCCCTGGCGATGGAGGTGGTCCCGCGCAGCCAGCGGAAGGTGGAGACGCCTTCCGGATCCGCCTCGGTATCGCTGTAGGTATAGCTGCCCCTCAGCACCTGGCCGACCTGGGGCGTGCCCGTGATCCGAACCACGCTCGCTACCGGCGGGTCGTTGAGCGCGGCGGCCACCGGTCCTACCGCGGCACTCCTGACGGCCAGGCCCGGCGAGGTGCCGCTCTGTGCCACCGGGGTAACCTCGAAGCTCACCGTGTCCCCTTGATCGGCGGCGACCAGGGTATAGGTCCGGGCCGTGGCCTCGGCGATGGGCGTGCCACCGCGCAGCCAGCGGAAGGTGGAGGCGCCTTGCGGATCGTTCTCGGCATCGGCGTAGGTAAAGCTGCCGGTGAGCACCTGGCCTACCTGGGCGGTGCCCGAAATCAACACGCTGCTCGCCACCGGCGGGGCGTTGGGCGGGGCGGCCACCGGTCCCATCTCGGCACTCCGAACCGCCAGGCCCGGCGAGACGCCGCTCTGGGCCACCGGGGTGACCTCGAAGCTTACCCGGGCTCCTTGATCCGCCGCCCCCAGGGTATACCTCTGGGCCGTGGCGCCGTCGATGGGCGTGTCACCACGCAGCCAGCGGAAGGTGGAGGCGCCTTCCGGATCATTCTCGACATCGGCGTAGGTAAAGCTGCCGGTGAGCACCTGGCCCACCTGGGGGGTACCGGTGATCAGGACATTGCTCGCCGTTGGCGGGAGGTCGATGGGCGGGGTCACCGGTCCCACCGCGAGACTGGTAACCGGTACTCCCATCGCGGCAGCCGGTGGGCCCGGCGAGATCGTGAAGTCATCGATAGGGCCGCTTTGGGCGACCGGGGTGACCTGGAAGCTGATCAGCGCTCCCTGATCCGCCGCCACTAGGGTGTAGGTCTTCGCCGTGGCGCCGTCGATGGGGAGAACCAGGAAGAAATTGCCCAGGTCCGTATGGCGAAACCAGCGGAAGGTGGAAGCACCCTCCAAGTCCCCTTCGGCATCGTTGTAGGTATAGTTGCCGGTGAGCACCTGGCTCACCTCGGGGGTGCCCGAAATTGACACGTCGCCCGCCGTCGGGGGAACTGCAAAGGAATCCACGGGCGCGAGGAGTGTCGACCCGAATGCTGAGACGAGAAATACAATAGAAACCTTGTTACGCATAATAAACTCCTCTGTAGATCGGCTGTGACACCCGGGAGCTTGCCCAAGGACCGCAACTTGTGTCCGTCGACGGTATAGCTGTGCAAACCTTGGAGTATTCCCGTCGTTTTTAAACCACGCCTTAAGAATGCGCAGCCTTCATTTATACGACACCACCGCCTGTGTTACCTTTGCCAAAGGCGGTGTGTAGCAGACTGTCGATTCCAAACGCCGTTGAAACGGTACACACCAATACCATTCCAATACCATTTCTCCCTCAGCACCCCAATATACAGAAGTGACTAGCTTTGTGCTGTGACCTATTTCACTAGAGAATTGTGAAATATCTCACAGAAACGGGCTCCGGAACCTTGGGCCCTACGAGGGACAGGCGCCTGCCCACTTCATTGTCCTGAAGTTACGGAGTTTCCACGGCAGCGTCAACACTCGGGTAATTTTCTGGAAGCTCGAACCGGGCATGCGGGCGGCCGGCGCGGGCGCGGCCGTAACGCCGACGAAGTGGCTGTGCTTGCCACGCTTGCGGCTTGAGAGGATGATCCGGCGCCCCATGGCCACCGTCGCGCGGCTCAAGGCACTCATCCTCGGTAGGGCCCGCGACCCGCTCCGGGCCGACACGCGCCGCCACATGGCGCTCGTCGCCTTCCTGGCCTGGGTGGGCCTGGGGGCCGACGGCCTGTCCTCGGCCTGCTACGGGCCGGAGGAGGCGTTTCGTGCGCTGGGCGGCCACACCCATCTGGCCCCCTACCTGGCGCTCGCCATGGCGGTGACGGTGTTCGTCATCGCGCTCGCCTACAACCAGGTCATCGAGCTGTTCCCTTCGGGCGGCGGGGGCTACAAGGTCGCAACCCGGCTCCTCGGCGCCCGCGCCGGCCTCCTATCGGGGGCGGCGCTCCTGGTCGATTACGCGTTGACCATCGCGATCTCGGTGGCGAGCGGCGCCGACGCCGTCTTCAGCCTGCTCCCGGTCGGGGCGCTGGGGTTCAAGCTCACCACCGCCGCGGCGCTGGTGTGCCTGCTCACGGTCCTCAACCTGCGCGGGATCAAAGAATCCATCACCGTGCTCCTGCCCATCTTTCTCGGGTTCTTCGTAAGCCATGCCTACCTCATCGCGCACGGCATCTACGCCCATCGCGACACCATCCCCCGGCTCTTCGACACGATGGTCGCGGAGACCCATTCGATCAGCCTGGAGCACGGCTGGCTCTTCATCGCCGCGATCCTGCTGCGCGCCTATTCGCTGGGGGGCGGCACTTACACTGGCCTCGAGGCCGTCTCGAACAACGTCAACATGCTGGCCGAGCCGCGCGTGTCCACGGGGCGCTACACGATGCTGTACATGGCGTTGTCGCTGAGCTTCACCGCCGGCGGGATCATCCTCCTCTACCTCCTCTGGGAGGCCCGACCGGTGCCCGGACAGACCTTGAACGCCGTGGTGTTCGCTTCGATCATCGAGAGCTTTGCGATCCCCGAACCCTGGGTTCGCGAGGCCCTGCTCATCGGGGTCCTGGCCTGCGAAGCGGGTCTGCTCCTGGTCGCCGCCAACACCGGGTTCCTGGGCGGCCCCGCGGTGCTCGCCAACATGGCGGCCGATTCCTGGGTACCGCATCAGTTCCGCAGCCTCTCGGTGCGGCTGGTGACGCAGAACGGCGTGCTCCTCATGGGGCTGGCCGCGCTCGCGATCCTGGTCGGGACGGACGGCGACGTCGGCGTCCTGGTGGTGCTCTACAGCATCAACGTGTTCCTGACCTTCACCCTGTCGCTCGCCGGGCTCGTCAAGCACTGGTGGATGTACCGGCGGGACGAACGGCATTGGGGCCGGCGCCTCCTGCTCGCCCTCACGGGCCTCTTGGTCACCAGCAGCATCCTGGTGGTGACCTTCGTAGTGAAGTTCGCCGACGGCGGCTGGCTCACCATCCTCATCACCGCGGTGGTCGTCATCGTGTGCGTGTTCGTGCACCGGCATTATCTAAACGTGGCGGTCGTTTTGGAGGGCGTCGAGCGCCTCCTCGCCCCTGCCCAGGTCGAAGACCCGGACGAGATCAAGACCGTCCCGCCCCTCGACCCGCTGGCACCGACGGCGGTGTTCCTGGTCGAAGCCAAGCGCGGGGTGGGGATGCACACCTTACTCTGGGTCCAGCGCATGTTCCCGGGGCACTACAAGAACTTCGTGTTTCTCGGCGCGGGAGAGGTCGATGCCCAGAGTTTCTATGGGCAGGCGGCGCTGCAGTCGCTCCGCTACCGGATCGAGAACACGCTGCGCTACTTCACCGTCTACTGTCATCGCCACGGGCTCGCGGCGACGGCCCGCAGTGCCTACGGGGCCGATCCCAGCGCCGAGCTCGAGCGGCTGGCCGCGGCGGCGATGGACGAGTTTCCGCACAGCGTGTGCTTCGCGGCGAAGCTCGTGTTCGAGCGCGAGAGCTGGCTCACCCGCGTCCTGCATAACCAGACGGCCCTGTCGGTCCAACGCCTGCTGAACCTCCAGGGCCGGTCGATGGTGATCATCCCGCTCAAGCTCTGAAAACCGCGAACACACCGGCTACCGAGCGACTCGCTCCTCCGGCCGCTGGACGCGGGCCGCCAGGGCCCGATAGGTCTCGTAGACGGGCGCCAGAACCTTGTGTGGGACATAGTCGGCCACCGCCTCGGTGCACGGGGCCCCGGCATAGGTATCGAGCCGGTCCAGACAGTCGGCCATGGCCCTCACCAAGTCCTCCACCGAGCGCGACCCCGCGATCTCGCCATTGACGCCGGGCCGAACCACGCGCCGCACCTCGCCGACGTCGGTCGTCGCCACCGGGAGCCCAGAGCCCAGGGCCTCCAGGACCGACATGGGCATCCCTTTCATAGGCGGAAGACAGGACGAACAGTTCGCTGGCTCGCAGCCAGTCGGCCACGCGGGGCTGTGGCCTCGGACCCGACAGGGCGACGCGGCGATCCAGCCCATGGCTGCGAACTGGCCTGAAGCTCCCCCCCGCAGCACGCCATCACCGACGAGCACGAGCGCAATGTCACGATCCTCGGCGAGCAGGGCGCGAAATGCCCGCAGGAGGCGCAGCGGGTCCTTCTGCGAGTCCCAGCGGCCGACAAGCTGGACGCGGAAAACCCGAGCTCGTTCAGTAGCTCATCTCGCAATGCCCGCCTCTGCCCGGCGTCTGCTGGGCGGAAGATCTCGGGGTCCATCCAGGTCGGGATGAACTCGATGCTCGAAGCCAGGCGAGGGTAGCGAGCGCGGTAGGCCCGAACGGCCTCCTCGCGCACGGCGAAGGCCGCGGACAACCGCGGGATGAGCAGGCGTTCCAGACCGAAGCACAGCCACGGGACATGCTTCCAGCGGATATCGCTCGCGGCATCGTGCAGCACCGCCATGTCCTGGTGGAAGAACGCGTTCTTCGGCCGGCCATCGAACAGAAACGCGAGCATCGGTTCGAGGCGGTGAAACTCCAGGACATCCGCCTCGCACAGCGGCCTTCGGGCCTTGAGCGCCAGGGTGAAACGCAGCGACAGCGGGATGGGCGTCCTGACACCAGCCCCCACCTCTCTCAGCACGGGATAGAACCGGAAGGGGTGAGCCCCTGCGTTGCACACGTGCCACCGTTCGACCGGCCAGGCCGTGCCGTCGGTCGTCATCCCGATGAGCGACATGTCGATATCGTCCGGCGCCCATCGCAGCAAGCCCCGGATGAAGGTATCGATGCCGCCCGGGACCAAGCCCCATGGGATCGGTCGGGAATACGATGCAGGCTGAAACCCGGTCGCGAGCGCCGGCATCCAAGATGACCCTCCCCACGACGACTTGCCGGTCGCTTGCTAGCAGCCGCTGTCCTGCCGGGCGCGCATGTCCCCGAGACACCGCCTAGGGGTCGGCCCGCTAGCGATCATGACGGATGCCGGCGCCGGCCGCGTTGCGTCGCGGCGTGACAGGCCACTTGGTAGCAGGACGAGCCGGTTCCGAAACCGGACGCGTCTCGAGGGCGGGAGCCGCGCCGGGCTCGAGACGGCGCTGCGTCCCGGCACGACCGGCCTCCAGGGCGGTGCGCATCATGACACCGCAAAATGCCCAGATGTACAACCACGAATTGAACATGTTGACGAAAAAGATGGCGAAACACACTGACAAGAAACCGACCAGGAATGCCCCCAGCTCCGCCTGCGAATCGCCCGTCGCGCGATCGATAGCGCGACGCGTGACACGGATCACGCCCCATAGCAGGCTGAAAAATATCATCAACCCGATGATGCCGAGCTCGAAGAACACATCGAGGTAGGTATTCTGTGCCGCCACGTCGCTCAGTTTCTTCGCCAGCCCCCAGCCGTACCCGAACACCAGGGTGACAGGCTCTCTCAATAGTGTCTCGACGAGCTCGGTCCAGTTGTTCGAACGCCCCGAGCTCACGGTGGCCAAATCGGACGATGCCGACTTGTTCACGAAGCGCTCGATCGGCAGATCCGAAAAGCCGATGCTGGCAACCGTCAGGGTCACGCCGATCGCCACGGTGAGCGCCGCGATGATCTTCACCATCCTTCCGGCTCCGAGGTGATGCCGCAGGAAGGACAGGCCGGCCACGAGCCCCAGCGTCAACCCCACTATGGCGCCCCGCGAGGTCGTCAGGAGGATCACCGTGAACGTCGCCAGCGCGCGAATGCGTACCCCACGCGCTCGGCGCCACGGGAAATAATGGCCAGGATGGCCATGGTGGGAAGGAACAACAGCGCGAATGCCGCGTACTGGTTGGATTCTCCCAATGGACCGCTGACCCTGCTATCATTGGCGAATGATCCCGAGGTCGGGAATGTTAAAGGCGTCGATCAAGGTGAGCACGTTTCCGGCGATGATGAGCCAGATGATACGTTTCATGACCCAACGGGAATCGTCGATCGTGACGACTCCATAGAAGAAGGCCACGAGGAATGCGTACCGGTCGATGAGAAGCGACTTGATTTGCATGAGGCTCTTGAGCTCACTGAAATCTCCACTCCTGGTCTGGTATAAGAGTTCCAAGATATTGGCACGCGTAAAGAAAGCCCAGGTAATCAAGACATAGACTATCAACGCAATGAAGGGCAGGTGCAGATCCGGCAGCTCGATTGTCGTTGGTTTGGTGTCGAGTATCGAATTCAGCATGACGCCAAACAGGAACAGGTAAAGTATGATGTTCTTGGCGCTCAGACCGCGAACCAGCATGAGATCGATCCCCAGTGTATCGGCGGTAAACAAGAGCGCGAACAGAGCGAGTAATATTGTCCTTCTCATCGCCTCGACCTACGGAACCACGATCCCATGACCTCCCCGATGAGCTCCTCGATCGACGCTGCGAGCGCCATCGGACCGGTGTTCCTCGTCGGAATGAACGGGTCCGGAACCACCATGCTGCTGCACAGTCTCGGGAACCACCCGGACCTGTACGGTTGCAAGAGAGAAACGCGCGTGCTCCCGCATTTTATCGCACATCTGCACCGGTACGATACCCTGGGTGATGACGACAACTTCTTGCGCCTGATGCGGGACATCTACGCGCTACGGGCGTTCCGCCAGCTCAACGGCGGCCACCCCGTCCCGCTGCCGGAGGACTGGGCCACGATGCCACGCGACCTCGCGAGCATCGTCGATACCGCCTTCCGCTACTTCGCCGTGAAGGAGCACAAGAAGCGCTGGGCGGACAAGACGCCGATGCATGCGCTCCACATCACCGCGTTGGCCCGCCTGTTCCCATCCGCTCGCTTCGTGCATGTCATCCGCGATGGCCGCGACTCGGCGGCCTCGTTCCATCGACGCTGGCACCGCACGCCGGAGATAACCATCCATCGCTGGAAGACCGTGTGCGCGAGGCGCGCCGGCAGGGGATGGGGGTCGGGGATCGGTATTTCGAGCTCCGCTACGAGGACCTGACCCGGGAACCCGAGGTGTGGATGGAGCGCGTCTGTACCTTTCTGGGACTTCCGTTCTGTGCCGGGGTCTTGCAGTCTCGCCAGCCCTGGATGGCGGCGGCAAAGAAGTCGCAGGCGCCGGGGATCGTTCGCAACTCCGGTAACTGGCGCACCTATTTCAAGCCCGGGACGATCGCGGATCTCGAATCCATCGCCGGATCCACCCTGGCCGCCTGCGGATACGAAACCGCGCGCCCGGCCTCGGATCGAGATCCTCCGAAGGTCGTGCGTCTCGGTTGGATGATACGGGACTACCTCGCCCAGGGGACACACGACTTGCGGGCCATGGCCAAGCGACGTGACTTCGGCGGCATCGCCGAGCTCCGGCAACGGGCCCGGGACGCGTTCAGGCAGCTCTGGACCATGAAGTATTGACGCGGCGCCGGCCCGCCCTGGCATCGCGCGGCCACTCTCTGGGTATAGCCTTCTGTTATAGGGGGATACCGGGTGCGTTACGGGCCGTCGACCGGCATCGCGTGGCCTCGCGACGGGCAGCGGTGACAAATCCGGGCTAGGAGGTCCGCCGGACCCCGGCTGGCGCGAGGGCGTCGGTCACGGGTTCGTCGGCAGGGTCGCGGACGGTCATTCTGAAATGGCAACTTTCGCTAAGGCGAGCGCCCGGTTGCGCGAGCGCAGCCAGGCAGGCCTTGCGCACCCACGGATCGAGCCGTCCGATAGCGCGGGCCAGGCCGAGGAACGGTTCAAAGCGCCCGTCCACTGCATCGAACAGGTTCTCCAAGGCCTGAACGTGCTCCCTGTAGGTGACCAGCGAGGACAGTTTGGCGTTGTTGAGCCCATGGCTCATCCAGGCGTCATACCCATCGTAACCTCCCCAGGTTGCTCGCAACGCTGTATAAGCTTCCTTCAACTCGCTGAAGACCCTGGCCTTGTCCGCACGCTTTTCGAAGGCATTTCGATTCGACGCGTAGAGTCGCTCCAGTTTCCCGCGCGTCGCGAAGACCAGAGTGGCAAACTCGTCTCTATGCCTCTGCTCGGCCTCGAAGGCCTCCAGTGCAGTGTGCCTTCCGCCGTGTTTCAGCCAGTGGCGCACGCCTTCGAAAGCCACCGTCGTGGCGAAGGCCTCGTTGAAGGCGGTGTCGCCGGAGGCGTAAACCGCCTGGTGGGCGAGCTCGTGGAACATGAGCTCGGCGAGCCCCAGATCGTTCCAACGCAGCATGGCGCTGGTTACCGGGTCCTCGAACCAGCCCAGGGTGGAATAGGCCGCTACTCCCCCGACGTATACGTCGTGGCCTGCGTGCGAGAGAAACTCCGCGGAGTGTCGGGCCCGCCCCTCGGAGAAGTAGCCATGGTAGCTCAGGCATCCGGCCACCGGGAAACACCAGTGCAAGGGCTCCAGGGAGAACTCCGGGGTGGCGAATACGTTCCAGGCCACGTAACGGCGATCGACGTGCACATAGGTCGAATAGCTGCCGTTGTGCGGGAGGCCGAGCGCCTGGCTCGCGAACCGGCGTAGCGCCAGTATCAATGCCAATTTATCCCGGACCGCCCTGGGGGTGCGGGGGTTCCCAACCACGGCGTCGATCGATGTCCGGCTCGCCAGGAGCGCGAGTTGCCCGGTCACGGACTGGGCGTAGTAGTCGGAGCACGATGACAGCGTCGCCATCCCGATCAGGCCCGGTAGCAGGCAAAACCTAAGAAACCGTCGCATGGACCATTCCCGCCTCGCCCCGGAGGGCTCGCGCTTCGTCAAGGAGGTAGTGTCAGGCATTCAAGGCAATGAGACGCCCCGGGTGTCTTCAGAGCGTCCTCTGGGAGGAGCGTTATAATGACCCAGTGGTCATATACAAACGTTGCGTGCAATAAGCGTGCGCCGAGAGCATCCATCGCGGCTCTACGAGCTGACAGTAACGCCACATGAAATCCTTGTCGGTGCGACAGCACACATAGTTCTCTTCCGGTGACGCGCTGAACCATGGATCGATCCCCCGCTCCATACCAGTCTATCGTCACCTGCGAGACCTTATCACGGTATGTGGGCGATCCCGGCTGGGTGGTCGTCGATTGCCGCTTCGACCTCGCCGATCCCGAGGCAGGGGGGCGTGCCTATCGCCACCGCCACATCGCGGGGGCGGCCTACGCACACCTCGACCGCGACCTCTGCGGACCGCCGGTGATCACTAGGGGACGCCACCCACTGCCCACCGCCGAGGCGCTGCAGGCGACCCTGGGGCGGCTCGGTATCGACAAATCGCGCCAGGTCGTGGCTTACGATGACACGGGGGGGGCGATGGCGGCGCGGCTCTGGTGGTTGCTGCGCTATATGGGGCACGGAGCGGTGGCGCTCCTGGACGGCGGTTGGGGCGCCTGGGAGGCGCTGGGCTTGCCTACCGCCACCGGTGAGGAACACACGGCAGCGCGTGTGTTTCTAGGCGCACCCCGTACGGAGTGGCTGATACGCATCGATCAGGTCTCCGATGCACCCCTCCTGATCGACTCGCGAGACCCTGCCCGGTATCGGGGCGATGTCGAGCCCTTAGACCCGGTCGCCGGTCATATCCCCGGCGCGGTTAACTATTGCTGGAAGGAGAACCTCGATGGGCAGGGGAGGTTTCTGGCCCCTGCGACATTGCGGGCCCGGATCGAGCGGTTCCTCGCAGGGACCCCGTCCCGCGAGGCCGTGTTTTACTGCGGTTCCGGGGTCACGGCCTGCCATAACCTGGTCGCGGTGGTGGATGCCGGGCTGCCCGCAGCAAGGCTCTATGCGGGCTCTTGGAGCGAGTGGTGCACCGATCCAGGGCGCCCCGTGGCGCGCGGTCCGGCGCCGGAATCGGAGGACACGCCGAGCTCTTAGTACTCTGTATTCACAAATACGGGGCAGACACGATATGGGGCTGGACGAAGACGTACCGAATGTGCTGTTCCGGCTGCTCGGGCCGGGCCCGGCGTCCCCGCTCCCGGACCTGGCGCGGCGGCTCTCGGTGTCGACGGCGGTCATCGCGGATCTCTTGACGCGCTGGCAGATCGAAGGTCTGCCGCTCGCCGGGGCCGGCCACGACTCGCCGCGGCTCGCGCCGGGATTCGAGCGCCTCGACGCCGAGCGCATCCGCCGGGAGCTGGACCCACGGACGTGCGCCTGGCACCGTCGTCTCGACTGTCATGCCGAGGTGACCTCGACCAACCAGGTGCTCCTGGACCGCGCCCGCGAACAAGCGATCGACGGCCACCTGTGCCTGGCCGAGCATCAGCGTGCCGGCCGGGGACGCCAGGGCCGTCCTTGGTCGATGCCGTGGGGGGCCGGGCTGTGCCTGTCGCTCGGCTTTCGTCTGGACCCGATGTCCACGCCTCCTGCTTGCCTCGGGATCGCCGCCGGTATCGGGGCGGTGCGCGCGATCCGGCGTACCGGCCTCGCCGCCGCCGGCCTCAAGTGGCCCAATGACATCCTGCTCCACGACCGCAAGCTCGGCGGCATCCTGGTGGAGACACGGGTGACGCCGTCCGGTGGCGGGATCGCAGTCGTCGGGATAGGCATCAACGTGGCGTGGCCCCCTTTTTTATCTAGTTTTGGGGCTCCTCCGGGCGATCTTGGCCAACCGCACATCGATATCAGAACCGCCCTGGGGCGGGAGGTATCGCGCAACGCGCTTGCGGCCAGCGTGATCTCCGAGGTCCGTGAGGTCTTGCACGCGATCGAGGACCACGGGCTCGAAACGCTGCGAGCGGAATGGGGGGCATACGACCTGGTCGTCGGCAGACCGGTCCGCGTGCTGTCATCGGAGGGTGAGGTCACCGGGGAAGCACGCCGACTCGATCCCAGCGGCGCCCTGATCGTCGCGGTGGGACGGACCCTGCGGCGTTTCCATTCCGGGGAGGTGAGCCTGAGGCTAGGGCCGTGATGCTGCTCGTCGATATCGGGAACAGCCGCATCAAGTGGTGCCCCTACGATGATCGGCTGGCGACCCTCGGCCCAGTTCAAAGCGCCGGAACCGACGATCTGGAAGCGGTCCTGGCGGGGCATTGGAGGCTTCTCCCGAGACCCGAGCGGGTGCTGATCTCGAATGTCGGCGGCCCGCTCCTCGGCGCCCGCTCCTCGCGCTGGGTGGAGGAGACCTGGGGCCTGATCCCGACCTTCGCTGCCTGCGGAAACGCGGCCTTCGGGGTCGAAAATGGCTACGAGCGGCCGCGCCAGCTCGGGGTGGACCGGTGGCTCGCGATGCTGGCCGGGTGGCGGAGATCCCAGGGCGCGGTGTGCATCGCCGACTGTGGGACGGCGGTAACGGTGGATGCCTTGTCCGACCGGGGTCGGCATCTCGGCGGGCTCATCCTCCCGGGCCTCGCACTCATGCGGCGTTCGCTCGCGCACGCCGCGGCGGGGCTCGCCGCCGTGCAGGGCGGCCGCATCGTGCCGCTGGCGCGCAGCACCGAAGATGGCATCGCCTCGGGCAGTGCCTGCGCCATCGCGGCGTGCATCGACCGGGTTGCGGCGGCGCTCCAGGAGCGTTACGGTCAGGTATCGTGCGTCCTGAGCGGCGGGGCGGCCCGAGAGATCGCAGCGCTCGTGCAGCACACCCCGGCGCTCATGCCGGACATGGTCCTGCAGGGACTCGCGATCTGGGCAGGAGGGGAACGATGAAGTGGTGGTGCGTGGGTCTTCTGGTCCTCAACGTCGTCTATTTCGGCTTCGAGTACAATCATCACCTGAGCGATGCCGTCCTCGCAGAGCGATCGCCCGACGTCGGGTTCCCGGCCGGCACCGCGACCCTCACCTTGGTGCAAGAGCGTCCCGAGCCGCCGCCCTTGCGCGCCGCACCGGGTGCCTCGCTGAGCCCAGCCTCGCAACCGGACACTGCACCGGCGGCCCCGCCGCCGGTAGCCGCGGGCGCTGGGCACACCGAGCCGGCGCCACCGCCACAGGCGGCTGAACCGAAGGGCCCACAGCCCGAAACCCCGGCGCCGCAGGCCCACGAGCCGAACGCCCCAGAGTCGAAGGCCCCAGAGGCGAAGGCCCTAGAGTCAAACGCCCAAGAGTCGAATGCCCAAGAGTCAAATGTTGTATCGCCCGAGGCGCTATCCCGGGCCTGCGCCTCGATAGGGGCGTTTGCCAGCGCCGAAGAGGCGGATAAGGCCCGGCAGCGAATCGAAGGCCCCGGCACGCAGATCCGTCGGCGCACCGAGCAGGAGGTGTTCGCCAAGCGTTACTGGGTATATCTCGACAACCAGGGCTCCGAGGAGCTGGCCAGAACCCGGCTCGCGGAACTGGCCGCCAAGGGCGTGGAGGATTTTCTGCTGAACCGTACCGGAGACCCGAAGAACGCCATCTCGCTCGGGCTCTACAATACCCCGAGCTCGGTCCAGGCGCGCGTATCGGCGTTGGAGCGGCAGGGGATTCATCCCGCGATCCAAGAACGCGACCGGACCCGTGAGGTGTACTGGCTCGACGTCGCCGCTCGCCAAGAGGTCTTGAACCGGACCAAGGCAGCGCTTTCGAACGGGCCCAGGGTGGTCTCGGTCGGCTGCGACACGATTGCCCTCGGGGGCACCCCACCCTAGAATGGCCGGAGTCCAAGCAGCCCCGATAGTTAAACGGCATAACCGCTGATTTGTAATCAGCCATTGGGGGTTCGATTCCCTCTCGGGGCTCCACGGATCATTCCCTCGCGCTCGAGCTCTGCCGCAGTCTCCTGGATCGTCTGCCAGGCCGCCCGGACGTGCCGGTGCTCGGTATGCGTCTGGCCGACGCACAGGCGCAGCGTGTAGCGGTTCCGCAGGATCGTGTGGCTCAGGTACAGCCGGCCGCCGCGGTTGAGCCGATCCAGCAGGTCGCGGTTGAACGCATCGCCCCTCCGATGCCGGAAGCACACGAGATTCAGAGGCGGCCTGACGCAAAGCTCGAAACGCGTCGAGTCCGCGACCCAGCGGGCGAATTCCTGCGCGAGCTCCACATGGCGCCGGATGTGGTGCCTGAGGCCCTCGATGCCGTAATGGCGGATCACGAACCATAGCTTCAAGGCACGGAAGCGCCGTCCGAGCGGCACCTGCCAATCACGATAGTCGAACACCGCGCCGGACTCGCTCGCCTGGTTGCGAAGATAATCGGGCAGCACCGAGAGCGACTCGATGAGTGCGCGCCGATCCGCGACATAGAAGCAATCGCAATCGAAATTGGTGAACATCCATTTGTGGGGGTTGAAGCAATAACTATGGGCAAGTGCCATCCCCGCGTGGAGATAGCGGTACTCGGGGCAGATCGCCGCGGTACCCGACATGGCCGCATCGACGTGCAGCCACAAGCCCGCCTCGCGGCACACCTCGCCGATTGCCGGGAGCGGATCGATGGCGTTCGAGGAGGTCGTCCCAATCGTGGCACAAACAAAGAACGGGAGCAGCCCCTGCGCGCGATCCTGAGCGATGCGCCCGACCAGTACCTCGGGGCGCATGGCGAAGCGCTCGTCCACCGCGATCCGGCACAGCCCGTGGCGCCGGAGCCCCGCGATGCGTACGGCCTTGTCGATCGACGAGTGCGCCTCCGTCGAGGCATAGCACACGAGCCGACCATCGCTGCCCTCGTCGCTACAGCGAAAATCCGTCGCCCGCCCGCGCGCTGCGAGGAGCGCGCACAGCGTGGCACTGGAGGCCGAGTCCTGGATCACCCCGCCGCCCGGCCCGTCGGAACGAAACCGCAGGGGTAGACCCAGCATCTCGATGAGCCAGTCAAGGACGCGGGTCTCGAGCTCCGTGCAGGCCGGGCTCGTGGCCCACAGCATGCCCTGCACGCCGAGCCCTCCGGCGAGCAATTCGCCCAGGATCGACGGTCCGGAGGTATTGGCCGGGAAAAAAGCGAAGAAGTTCGGCGACTGCCAGTGGGTGATGCCGGGTAGGATCAGCCGGTCGATGTCTGCGAGGATCGCCTCGAAACCCTCGCCGTGCTCCGGGGCCTCGGGCGGCAGTGAACGATACACCTCGCCGGGCGCGACCTGCGAGAGGACCGGATAGGACTCGACGCGCGCGTAGTAATCCGCGATCCAGTCCACGACCGCACGGCCGTAGTGGCGGAATGCCTCGGGGCTCATATGGAAGCCGTCCTGGGGCGGTATCGGTCCGCGGGCACTCATGTCCCTGTAGCCCCGTGGGACGGTCCGAGGCGCTGCCGGATCCTAACTACATCCGCACGTCGCATCGATCCGCGTTAGACCTGGTTCGTGATCAGCTCGACGATGCGCTCGGAGGCGCGCCCGTCCCACAAGGGTGGGACCTTTCCGGTCTTACAGTGCCCGTTCAGCGCCTC
>JALZID010000064.1 GCA_030860485.1 Pseudomonadota bacterium
TCACCATAGCCAACAATCATGGCTTATGCCTCAGCTTTGTTCAGTTGCTTCACCGGTACTATGGAACTGTCCGACTCGCCACCATCGTGCATCACGGCCGTACCCTTTTAGGTTCTCCGTGCGGACCTCGGGCAACCACACCCCAAGGCCAATGGCGGCGCCTCCCGGGTCCCGTACAACCGGAATCACAGGGATGTGATGCCTTTAGGAGGTACAGGACGAAGATGTTTCCGTGCATGCCAGGGGTCTCCGACCCCGCCGGGCCTGTCTTCGCCTCGCCCTACCGGCGCAAACCGTGTTGCCTTCCGCGTGTTAGGAGCGCGTCGGCACCCAGCAAGTACTTTGATTTCGGGGCTCAATACCCTGCCTGCACGTTCCCCTGTCAACGCTTCGCCGCAGCCGTCACCGACTACAACGCATGACTCGGGGCCAGTGTGGTTGGCTAAACCTTCACTGTCGGATACTTTCACTCCTTCACACCTTGCCGGTTTTCCCGGCGCACCCCAACGACCAGGTTCTGCACGAAGCGCTTTCCCTGGTAACCCATTTCTTCTAGGCGAAGCCGGACATTGTGCCGAATCTGATCCTCCTCCCCCTCCCGCACATGGGTGCAGTTGACCGACCCGTGGGGCTTCAACACGCCGATCCTGTCGACGCCGCTTGGAATGTCATACGTCCACGGCTGCTCGCCGGCGTCAAGGCATTGTTCGGCCAAGGTGTCGTAGTTGAAGGACAGGACCGAGCCTAATGGCCTCGCCTGTTCGAGAAGGTTTTTGTAGGGCGCGCACCTCGCGGCGTCGCCCGGTATCGCTGTATGAGGCGACGCAACTCCCAGCCCGCTGCAACACTCAAGAACTGCTCTGTGGACCACTGCGCCTGACGAGCCGACTGCACCTGCTTACGGTAGTAGCAGGGCTCCGCCGTTTCTCGGCGTTGCTCTGTCTCTGCCAGCTCCCAGACGCGCCGTCTGTGGGCCACGTTTAGCGGGTTTACCTTCCAGCTGACGCCAGGAAATCCTCGCTCCTTCCAGGCGAGGTCGATCCTCTTCCATGCATCCTCCAGCGTGACCTTGCCTTGCCTCCATCCAGGGACCGCCCAATCTAGCGCGAGCGCGAGGACCGCGTGACGGTCCTCGATGTCCTCCTGCCACGCCCTCAATGCGTTCGCTGTCAACGGCAATCTGTGGGTCGCGTATGACGCACCAGCCCCGAAGATGATGACGTTCATGCTGGGGCGGGGGTCTTCCTCAGCCTCTCGTCGTCAATGGTTACTCTCTCACCAAGCAGGTCTCGCCACCGCTGCCTCCCCTCAGCGTTCGGGTCGCTGACCCGAACTTCGACCCCTCCCCGGTTGGCACGAGACTGGAGCGGATTCAGGAGTGCGCGCGCGGCACTGTCACTCGCTGGCAGGCTGTACCCGGTGACGCGCACATTGGCGACCTCGCGGAGGGCGTGGTCCGTCGTCTCCCAAACACGGAGGCCAAGGCATATCGGGGACAGACCACGATTATTCTGTGTCCACCGAACCGGAAACCGTGGTCTGTCCCAATTTGTCCGCTTGCCAGTGATCGGTGGGATCTTGTTGTCCACGGTACTGGCCTTTTGGCCTTGCCGGTGCTGTATGAGCTTTTCGAGCGGCGCCGTTCAGTCAAAAATAAAGGGGGTTACGGGAATGAAGAAGGGCGTTGCGTCTCGCCTTTCTTCCGGGAGCTTTGGCATTGGCTTCAATCCGTCCTATTCAAAGGAGGAGAGTGATCTATGAACAAAAACCACATGATTCCGAGCGAGGCGCTTTGTGGCTTGTTGCGTCATCGGCGCTTTTCCTGTTCACTCGCTTCGCTCAGGGCGGCGGGGACGGCAGGTTTGGACCTGGGTGAGGTGGGGGCGGCAGCGGGTGACCCGGAGGGTCCGGCGGCGGGGGCACCCGGTTACCTTTGGCATCCATGCACCGCAAGTAACTGATGTCATAGCGGGCTTGCACGGCATCCGCCGCTGTCCCGGCGGCAGCGCTTCCGGCCGCGGCCCCACTCCCTGCATCGATGGCGGCAGCAACCCCGGCATCATGTGAGCCGGCGCCAATCAGGGCGTCGCTGGCGCCGCCCAAGAGCGCACCTGTGCCGGCACTCCTCGCGACGCTGTCGTCAGCGGCCTGTTCAGGGGTCGTTCCCACGCGATCCTGCGCGTAATGCCGGCAGACTGCGTCCTCTTCACGAAACTGCTCGAAGGTCTTGCCGACCCCGGGCAAGACCAGCACCCCAGGCCCGCTGGGCACAGTCGCGCAGCCCGCAAGCAACCCGCCGCCGATAAGCGCCCAGTGCCTGAATCGCATCAATCCGACGCGCTGTTGGCTATGGAGGGGGGCCGTGCGGGACGACTGGCAGCCAAGCGACCCGGCAGTTGGTGACGTATGGGTAGTAGCCTTGGGGGTCGGTGCAGTAGTACCAGTACTGGGGCTGGTTGTATCGGCGAGATGGCGCGTAGTATGGGTAGTATCCACGATAAGGCGCGAAGATAAATGTGGCCCCTAGACCGAAACGGCGGTGGAATCTATGATGCCCCTGGAAACCATGGTGGAAACGATGCCGTCCATGGAGTCCGTGGTGCTTGTGGAATCCGTGCCTTCCGCCGCGTCCATGATGCCGGTGGCGGTGTCCATGATGCCCATGAGCGCCATGGCCTCCGTGGAATCCATGCCCTCCGCCATGACCGTGTCCTCCCCTATGTCCACCTCTGGCCCAGGCATCATCGACAATACCCGCCCCCCCCAGCAGGGTGAGCACCGCGAGCAAATTGCGCACAAGCTTGTTCATGTCTCTATCGACCCGTGGACGGTCATGTCGACCGGCCCGCACCTTTGAGCTTATCCGACAAGTAGACAGGTCTTTAAGGTTTAAGTGCCGTCCACCATGGCGTCGCGGTGGCCTCCAATGCGTAGTCAGTGTGAAAGGCGGGTGCCACCGCACCCAGTGCCGATTTCCGTCAACCGTTTCAACGTGCCGCCGGCCCCCGTGCCCATGGGGCCGCAAGTCGAGCCCCGAGCGCCGCTTGAAAGATCGCCCCGCGGCTCAAGGTACCCTTGGGTGAGGTGAATGCGGGGAATCTACGCAGGGCCCGATCGGCAAACGCGGCATTGACGTCATCGCGCCGACCCGGTTTCGTTCCTCGATCCGGCGCCGTATCGGGCGGTGCCTGAGGCCGGCCTCGACCCTCACGACCCGGACTCGAAGATCCCATCGAGGGTCGAGGTCAATGCGGTACGCCAATCCGGCAGATAGAGGCCGAAGGTTTGGGCCAGCTTCGTGCAGTCGAGGCGGGAGTTCAGGGGGCGGCGGGCCGGCAGCGGATAGTCGCTGGTGGCGATCGGCAGTATCCTCTTGACCGACATTGACGGTCCGCGCGGCACCTCGCGGGCCGCGGAGACGATGGCGGTGGCAAAGCCGTGCCATGAGGTCTCGCCACCTGTGGTCAGATGGTAGGTACCGCTCGCCGGGCGCCACGCCTCACGCGTCGAGAGCTTTCCCAGGATCAGCGCCGTGGCGTCGGCGACGAGGCGCGCCGGAGTCGGGGCGCCGATCTGATCCGCGACGATGCGTAACTCCTGCCGCTCTGCCGACAGCCGCAATACGGTCTTGACGAAGTTCTGGCCGCGCGCGGCATACACCCAGCTGGTACGCAGGATCAGGTGGTCGCAAACCGCCTGCTGGATCGCGAGCTCCCCGCAGAGCTTGCTGCGACCGTACGCGTTCAGCGGGCTGGCGATGTCCCGTTCCGTGTAGGGATCGGGCTTCGCGCCGTCGAAGACGTAGTCGGTCGAGTAGTGGATGAGCAAGGCCCCACGCTTGCGGGCCTCTTCGGCCAGCACGCCGACGGCGGTCCCATTGATGGTAGTCGCGAGCGTCTCTTCCTGCTCGGCCCTGTCCACCGCGGTGTAGGCGGCCGCGTTGACGATCACGTCGGGGTGGATACTATCGATGAGCGCCGGTATTGCGTGAGGATGGGATAGATCGCAGCGCCCCCTGTCGACCGCGACCACCTCACCGAGCGGCATGAGGCCGCGGGCCAGCTCGAAACCCACTTGACCGGTCGCGCCGGTCACCAAGAGCCTCATGGAAAGCACTCCGCTCGCTTGAGAGGCAGGCCGGCCTGGTCCTTGGGCGACAGCAGCGGCTCATCGGCGAGCGGCCATTCGATTTCGATGTCCGGATCGTTCCAGAGGATGACGCGCTCGTGCTCGGGGGCGTAGTAATCGGTGGTCTTGTAGAGGACATCCACGCGCTCGCTCAACACCAGAAAACCATGCGCAATACCGGGCGGCAGCCAGAGTTGCCGGTGGTTGTCCTCCGAGAGCTCCACGCCCACCCATTGGCCGAAGCTCTGAGAGGAACGGCGAATATCCAACGCGACGTCGAACACCGCCCCGCACACGACCGACACCAGTTTGCCCTGGGCCTGCTGAAGCTGGTAGTGCAGACCGCGCAGGACGCCGCGGCGCGAGCGCGAGTGGTTGTCCTGAACGAAGTCCACAGAGAGCCCGGTCACCTGTCTGAAGCCGCGGGCGTTGTAGCCCTCCAGGAAAAATCCCCGCGCATCACCGAACACCCGGGGTTCGATCATGAGCACATCGGCGATCGCCGTCTGCACGACATTCATGAGAACTCCCGCTCGGTCGAAAGACGCAAAAGGTACTGGCCATAACCGTTTTTGGCGAGCGGTGCGGCAAGCCTCAGGAGTTGCTCGGTATCGATAAAGCCCTTGCGCCAGGCGATCTCCTCCGGACAAGCGACCTTGAGCCCCTGGCGATGCTCGATGGTTTCGATGAAATTCGATGCCTCTATCAGCGATTCGGGGGTACCGGTGTCGAGCCAGGCGAATCCGCGCCCCATGATCGCCACGGACAGCCGTTTGCGTTCCAGATAGGCGCGGTTGACATCGGTGATCTCCAACTCGCCGCGGGCCGAGGGTTCGAGGCCCGCGGCGATCCCCACCACATCCGGGTCGTAGAAATACAGCCCCGTGACGGCATAGTGGGATCTGGGCCGGGTGGGTTTCTCTTCCAACGACGTGGCCCGACCGTGCGTGTCGAAGGCCACCACGCCATAACGCTCGGGGTCGTTCACATGGTAAGCGAATACGGTGGCACCGACCTCGTTTAGCATGGCCCGCTCCAGTTGCATCTGGAGATCGTGGCCATAAAAGATATTATCGCCCAGGACCAGCGCCGAATGACCGCCGCCGATGAAGGATCGTCCGATGACGAAGGCCTGCGCCAACCCGTCCGGGCTCGGCTGGACGGCGTACTGGAGGTTCAGCCCCCAGTCCGATCCGTCACCGAGCAGGTGTTCGAAGCGCTCGGTGTCCTGCGGGGTGCTGATGATGAGGATGTCGCGGATCCCCGCCAGCATGAGGGTGCTGAGCGGGTAATAGATCATCGGTTTGTCGTAGACGGGCAGGAGTTGTTTGGAGACCGCCTTGGTCACCGGGAAAAGCCGCGTCCCGGAGCCACCGGCCAGGATGATACCATTACGGTTCATGCCACCTCTGCGCCATATTGGCGGGCCGTCCAGTCCCGATACGCCCCGCTGGTGACGTCCCGGATCCAATCGCCATGTTCCAGGTACCAGCCCACGGTCTTGCGGAACCCGGTGTCGAAGGTCTCGGCCGGGACCCAACCGAGCTCTTGCCGGATCTTGCTGGAATCGATGGCATAACGCCGGTCGTGACCGGGCCGATCCGTCACGTAGGTGATCTGGCGCGCATAGGCTCGCCCGTCGCTACGCGGCCTCTGCTCATCCAGGATGGCGCACAGCCGTTCGACCACCTCGATGTTGGGCCTCTCGTTGGAGCCGCCGATGTTATAGGTCTCACCCGGCCCGCCCTGGTCCAGCACCACGCGAATGGCGCTGCAATGGTCTTGCACATAAAGCCAGTCGCGGATCTGCCGGCCGTCTCCATACACGGGCAGTGGTTTACCGGCCAGGGCGTGATGGATCACCAATGGGATCAGCTTTTCCGGAAACTGATAAGGACCGTAATTATTGGAACAGTTGGTGGTGAGCACCGGCAGGCCATAGGTGTGATGGTAAGCCCGCACTAGATGGTCGGACGCGGCCTTCGAGGCGGAATAGGGGCTATTGGGTTGATACGGGTGGGTCTCCGTGAAGGGCGGATCGTTCGGGCCGAGCGACCCATAGACCTCGTCCGTGGAGACGTGTAGGAAACGGAACCGCTCGCGCGCCTCGCCCGACAGCCCGATCCAGTGGGCGCGCATGGCCTCGAGCAACTGGAAGGTGGCGACGCAGTTGGTCTCGATGAATGCCGCCGGCCCGTGGATGGAGCGGTCGACATGGGATTCGGCGGCAAAATTGACCACGGCCCGCGGCCGGTGCTCGGCGCATAGGCGCGAGACGAGGTCGAAATCGCCGATGTCACCCCGAACGAAGACGTGACGCGGATCGTCCCGGACGCTCGCGAGGTTTTGCAGGTTGCCGGCGTAGGTGAGCCGGTCGAGGTTGACGAGGGGTTCGCCGATCTCCGCCAGCCACTCGAGAACGAAATTGGAGCCGATGAAACCGGCCCCTCCAGTCACAAGGATCATGCAATACCCTTCACAGCCCGCTCTTGGGCCTAGAGTACAACACTTGTAGGTGTCCCCGCGATCGCCTCGGGCCCGGTTCACGCCGCGCGGTCCGCCGCTACAATGGGCGCGTGCAGCCCCCGTTCCTCCTCTTTTGCGGACTCTTGATGCTCTACGGTGGGACTGCCGGCCGCATGGCGTCGGCCGAGCCGGCGGCCCCCGCCCCACCCCCGGAACGCGCCGCCGCACTGGAACGCGAGATCGCCCGGGTGCAGGCCCTCTGCGCGGCGCGCGCCTCGCGGCTCGAAGCCGAGCTCGGCAATCTCGCGCGCAGGCTGTCGGCGTTGCGCCTGCGCAACGCCATACTCGCCACCGAGAACAGCCGACTGACGCGTGAGTCTCTGGCGGCCGACACGCGCCTGCGCCGGCTCACCCGGGACGTGGAGACCGGGCGCGGCGAGTATGGGGCACTGCTGGCGAAGTACGGGGACAGCGAGGCCCGTGCGGGCCGGCTGCAAGCGCGGGTCACGGAGTTGCAGGAACGCCTGGCCGCGAACCGCCCCGACCCCGATGCCATCGCGGCCGCCCGCGCGCGGATCACCGAGTTGCACAAGGCCTACCGCACCCTGCGCGCCACGCGCCCGTACGACTCGACCCGCAAGGCCGCCTTGGAATCGACGCAAAGCGCCCTGCAACGAGGCCAGATCGAGTTGGCGCTCCTGACCGGGGCACGCGGCGTGTATACGGTGCAGGAGGGTGACAGCCTGGAGCGCATTTCGAGGTTCTTCTATCGTGATCCCAGCCGCTGGCAGGCCATCTTCCGCGCCAACGAGATCCTCTTGAGCCGGCCGGGGCAGATAACGCCCGGTATCGTGCTGCTCATCCCGCGTTGATCTGATTTCTTTTGGCCCAAGCCGCGCGCTGGATAACCGTCCCCGCAAGGGCGCTCGCGCTGAAGTGTGACGCGGGGCACCGCCCGGCCGGCTGACTTGTGTTACAAGCGCGGACGGGGGACGGCCTTGGTCTTGCTTTGCGCCAGGACGGCCTGCTGTGGTTGGGTGATGGCTAATGGAATGCGCTCCGGTCATGGAATCGTTCAGGACCATGGAAGAGGTCGAACCGACGTGAAACTCGAGGCAAAGCTCCCGCTGATACTGGCCCCGTTGAGCCTTGTGCCTGCGATCCTGGTGGGCACCCTGGCCTGGCGGGGGGCATCCCCGCTGGACTGGGACGCGGCGCTCGCCCTGCTCGCCGTGGCACTTTCGGGCGGAGTGGCCGTTGCGGCGGTGGCGTTCCTGCTGTTGCGGGCGCTCCTGACCCGACGCCTGCGGGCCTTGCAGCAGGCCGCGGGCGAGCTCGGCCGAGGCAACGTGCTGGTGCCGATCGACGTCCAGTCTCGCGACGAGCTCGGCGATCTCGCCCAGTCGCTACGCAGCATGGGCCATCACCTCAGGCAGTCGAGCGAGCAGATCCGCTTTTTCGCCTACCACGACAGCCTCACCAAGCTGCCCAACCGGCTGATGTTCGGAGAATACCTGAAACGCGCGCTGGCCCATGCCAAGCGCGGCCGGCGGACACTGGCTTTGCTGTTCGTGGACCTCGACGACTTCAAGCATATCAACGACACGCTCGGACATGCCGCCGGCGATCAGGTCCTGATCGAATTCTCCCAACGGCTACTCCACTGCCTGCGCGAAGATGATTACGTGGGCAGAACCGATCCGGCCTCCGAGGGAGGGGACACCATCGCCAGGCTCGGCGGGGACGAGTTCACGATCCTCCTGCCGGATATCGAAGATGCCGTCCAGGCTGCCACGGTGGCCGAACGGGTCATCGCCGCCACCGCCCCTCCCTTCTGGTATCGCGACCAGGAGCTGCACATCGGCGCGAGCATCGGGATCGCCCTCTATCCCAGCGACGGCGTACAGGCCGAGAGCCTGATTAAGAACGCCGACATGGCTATGTACCACGCCAAGGCCAAAGGCAAGAACACCTACCAATACTACCGCGAACGCATGAACGTGGCCGCGGTGCGGCGCCTGAGCCTGGAGACCGCGCTGCGCAAGGCCTTGGAGCGCGAAGAGTTCGAGGTGTACTTCCAGCCGGAGCTGGACCTCGCTTCGGGTCGCATCGTGGCGGTCGAGGCCCTGATCCGGTGGCGACATCCGGAAGACGGCCTGGTGCTACCCGGCCAGTTCATCACGGTGGCCGAGGAGACCGGGCTGATCGTGCCGATCGGCCAATGGATCCTCTTCGCCGCGTGTCGCCAGGCCGCGGCTTGGCGGGACGCGGGCCTCGCGGGGTTGACCGTGGCCGTGAACGTCTCCGGCGTCCAGTTCATGCGCCAGGAGCTGCCCGAGCTGGTCGAGGAGGCCCTGAGGGAGGCCCGCCTCGCCCCCACGGCGCTCGAGATCGAGGTGACGCAGGCGGCCCTCATGCGCGTCGAGCACTCGGTCGTGAGGCAGCTGCCCGCCCTCAAAGAGCTGGGGGTCGCGGTCGCGATGGATGGCTTCGAGACCGGGTATTCCTCGCTCGGCTACCTGCGGCGCTTCCCGATCGACAAGCTCAAGATCGACCGCAGCTTCGTGGCAGGGGTCACGACCGAGGCCGGGGATGCGGCGATCTGCTCGGCGATCCTGGCCATCGCAATGAGCATGGGGCTTACCGTGACCGCGGAGGGGGTGGAAGAGCCGGCGCAGCTCGAGTTCCTGCGCGAGCGCGGCTGCCGGCTCATCCAGGGGAATCTCGTGAGCCCGGCGGTGCCGGCCTCGGCCATCCCGGCCCTGGTGAAAAACGGAAGAAGATAAACAGGCCGGGATCGGCGCTGTGAAGGATCGTCGCGAACGCGGCGGATTTTTCACAAACGTTCAGTCGAAGACCCCGTGGAGATACCAAGCGGAGGCATTCCCGAGGTCGCGATAGATCCAAAAACGCGCCCCATGGGGGTCACGGACGACAAAATAGTCCCGCGCGATACCCTGGCCGTCCCACCAGCCGGACTCGATGCGCTCGGGCCCCGATTCCGCCTCGAGCGGTCCGCCCAGATAAGGCCGTCCGTCCTGGCGCGAGAGCGGCCGGGGCTCCTTCAGCAACCACAGCGGCAAAACCCTGTTCGGATCCCTGGCCGAGCCACCCACGGGGGGAGCGGCGGTGCGCTCTGCCGGCGGGCAAGGATGCCAGGCCCGCTCGGGGCGATGGTCGGCGACCGCGCACAGACCCGCCACAGCGGACTCCCCAAGGCGGGCGCGCAGGCGCTCGATGAGCCGCACGGGACCCTCCTCCGGTCCCCGCGGTCCTTGATCCAGGGGCCACAGCCCCAAGGGGGTCTCGGCGAGGGGGGCGATGGCCTCCGTCCTCATGATCAGCGCCCGCACCGGGGCGCGCAGCGACAGGCGATTCAGGCGTTCTCGGAACAGCGCGAGCAGATGCTCCGGGTCGCGGCTCGGGGCCAAGAGACCCAACTCGATTACGGTAGGGTGGATGGCGATGGGGTGGATCGGGGTGTCTTGGCCGTGCGCGTGCGCAAGCCGCCACGTCAAACGCCGCACCCCTGCGCGCCGCGCGGCCAGAAACCCGTGAAGCTCGAAGAGCATCTGCCGCGCCGCGAACAGCAAGGCCTCGAGCGTATGGACCTCCTCGGGAAGATCGAGGCGGCTCTCGAAGCGGGCGGGCGGCTCGAACCGGGGCCGGGGGTCCGGTGCCCGGCCGAGCGCCCGATCCAGGAGCGAGACGAGCGCGGGGCCGAGCCGGCGGGCGAGGCCGGCACGCGGGAGCCGCAAGAGCCCTCCCACAGTCGCGATCCCCAGGCCCTCGAGGAGCCCGAGCTCGCGGCCGGAAAGCCCGAGGACCTCGAAGGGCAGGGGACCCAGGGCAGCGGCCGGGGTCTCGGTGGTAGTGGCCGGCGCCGTCCCGCCGCCGCGGGCGAGGAAGGTGGCCAGGAGCGGCGTGGGGCCGAGGCCCAGGACAGGGCGGAAACCCAACTTGCCCATCCCCTCCCGGACCCGCCGCGCG